>JBJTMZ010000020.1:0-17652 GCA_046073805.1 Aquirufa sp. | reverse complement strand
TTTGACTCCATCGGGCTCAACGTATTTGAGAAGTTCGCGATACATCTTGTAGGCATGGTCCCCGTCTTTGAGGCGCGCCCAGAGGTTGATGCGCCAGCCTTTGGACCAACCGGTTGTTTCGTCCCCTTTAATTTCCAGGGTTTTCTTGGCGGCATCGGTCAATTTAGGTGTGTCTTCGACGGTCAAATGATTGCCCGGGAAGAGGCCATACAAATGGCTTTGATGGCGGTGTTTGGGATCTTGATCTGGCCAATCGTGGTACCATTCTTGAAGGTTCCCGCGTTTGCCAACTTGATATGGATAAAGATTTGCCAATGCTTCTTTCACCTGTGACACAAAAGCAGGGTCGTTTTGAAGGACGTTTTGAGCTGCAATGATATCCAAAAACAATTCCCTAATCATGGCTAAATCTGCTGTTCCGCCATAAAGTGTGGAGCCGATGTAACCAGTAGGTGTAATGAATTTGTTTTCGGGCGAAGTCGACGGGGATGTCATGAGTTTCCCGTTTTGGTCTTTGACCATGAATGCTAAACAGAATTCGGCAGCCCCTTTCATCAAAGGATAGCCCTTTTCCTGCAAGAATTTTTTGTCTTGGGTAAACTGGTAATGCTCCCAAAGGTGAGTAGATGCCCAGGTAGCCCCCATCGGCCAGTTGGCCCAGCTCGGTTCCCCGTTTCCAAAATCGCCTACGGGATTTGTCATCGCCCAGATATCGGAGTTGTGGTGTGTCACCCAACCTGGCGCGTTGTAAAAGGTCTGCGCACTGATTCGACCTGTTTTTTCGAGGTTTTCGAGGAAACCTAAAAAGGACTGGTGCATTTCAGAGAGGTTGGTATTTTCGGCCAACCAATAATTCTCTTCGGCATTGATGTTCATCGTGTAGTTACTGCTCCAAGGCGGTTGGATGTGCGGATTCCACAGGCCTTGCAGGTTAGCCGGAACTTTCGGAGTTCGAGAGCTGCTGATCAGTAAGTAACGGCCGTATTGAAAATACAAGGCTTCTAAATAGGGATCTGATTCACCTGTCGCATAACGGCGTAGGCGTTCGTCGGTAGGTAATTCCGGAGCTGGCTTCCCCCCAAGTGAAAGCGAAACTCTTTGGAAGAATGGTTGATAATCTGCCAAATGACGGGCAACCAAGGATTTGAATGGGATTAAACTAGCGTCTTGTAATTGTTTTTGAGCGAGCGAGTCGTCGTTGCGTCCTTCTTTGGACGGGCTTTTATCAAAGCCGTTGAAGCTAGTCGCCATGGATACCAAGATGACTGCGTCCGTTCCATCTTTAAAAACAATGGACGTATCGGTACGGGTTACTTTCCCGTCGGTGGATTGCAAGAGTACATCCGTGGAAAAACGAGTTCCTTTATCGGCCTGAAAAACGATGGGATTATCTTTTTTTCGTACGTAATTCGGGTCGGCACGAACGGGCGCGGTGCCATTCATGTGCAGGTGATTGGTGGTGGTGTGCACCTGAAACTTCAATTTTGAATTCATTCGAATCGCAAAGGAAAGACCCCCTTTTTGTTCGCTGCTTATATGAATGGCGAAGATTTTGTCGGGGTGAGAAACGAAGTAGGCGCGTTTGATGAGGTTACCATCGGCGCGATATTGAACTTTAGCTGTCGCTTGATTGAGGTCGAGCTCACGGTAGTATTGGCTGATGTTTTTATCGGGGAAATCGAGGTAAAGCGTTCCGAGCGGGGCGTAGGATTCCGAGAATTTCCCTTGGATTTTTTTCACGAGTGAATCGGCGGCGCGGTAATTTTCGGCTTTGAGGGCTTCACGAACGCCGGGTAGGTGTTTGTAGGCCTCGGGGTTCATGCGTGGATTCATGGGTTCGCCCGACCAAAGTGTGAGGTCGTTGAGGAAAATTTGTTCGGTTTTTGTTCCGCCAAAGACGGTGGCCCCTTGTGTACCGTTACCGAGTACGAGGGTTTCTTCGAAATAGGTCGCAGGTTTGTCGTACCACAGCTTGAGGTTTTTCTGTGCGAGCGTCGGGATGCTTAAAAGAATCAGGAAACAGATTTTTTTCATCAGTTTTTTGCTAGGTTTTTTTTGAGAATTATTGCTTTTTTGAACCCTGCCGGGGTCTTTGACCCCGGCAGGGTATCCACCACTTATGCCAATATACGTCTCATTTTTTCAAGGCCATTTTTGGCGACAATTAATGGATCTTGTTTGTACAATTCCTTATTAAACAATTCGAGTGAAATGACTTCGGGTTTCAGGGTATTCAGGATTTTTGCAATGGGTGCGTCTCCATCACCGGCATAAATACGATCGGCATCGGTAATTTGACTGGGGGCGATGGAAGTGACATAATCGTTCACGTGAAATACTTCGACGGTATCGGGGCCTACCACATGAAGTGCATCGACAGACGAGCCGCCCTTATAAATATGAAAAACATCTAAAAGCAAGCGGGCGTCTGGGTGGCCTGCCTCGGCGGCAACGAATAATACTTCGGAAACTTTACTTAGATTTTTGGAATGTCCCCACATTTCCAAGATGGGTCTTATCCCCATTTTTGCGCCTAATTCGAGCACAGTGCGGTAGCGTTCAGCGGCCTTGCGAAGGTCCAATCCAGCTTGTTGGGTCGCACCCATCGGGGGTGCTGCGGTGCGCGGGCAACCTAGCTGGGCAAGCATATCCATCTCACGTTTCATTTGTTCGAGGCCTTGGGCACGCACATTTTCATCGTCGACGATCCATTGGGCGAAACCGATGGCATTCTGAATTTTCATGCCGAGGTCATCGGCCCGTTGATGAGCTTCTTTGAGGGTTCCACCATTTTTTAGGTAGGCCTCGAGCGTAGGCATCCAGATTTCGCAGGAGCGAAAACCCGCAGCGGCGGCGACTTCAATTTCTTTGATGTAGCCCAACTTTTGGCCCATGATGGTACTCATGTTCAGGGAAAGTTCGGGCTTGTATTTCGCGGCAGGCTTAGCTTTTTCGACATGTGGGAATTGGGAAATTCCAACTGCTAAACCACTTGCTTTCAGCAAGGAGCGTCTTGATAACGTATTCATAGAGGTTTAAAGTAAATTCAAACCAATTTACAGATTATTCTCTAATGCTGTCGAATAACTTTAAGGATATTGATTTGAGGTGGATTAAATTGATCCTTGAGCTTGATAAAATAAACCCCAGCTGGAAGTTCCTTCAAATTCAAGTCGAAATTACTTAGGTAGTTAATGGGGTAAATTTCTATCTGACTTCCATCCAATTGTATTAGGGAAAGCTCTCCCGTAAACGGTTTATCCCAGGATAATCGGATACTATTTTGGGTAGGATTTGGATAAGCTTGAACCCCATGGGCTGGGGGCTCGGTGGCGAGTGCTAACTCTGTTTGATATTTTACATAGGCTGTTTTTGAAATTCCATCAGCTGTCAGGTAATAAACCTTATATTCATAGATGGTATTCGCATTTAGGTCTGTATCCGTAAATTGTGTGTTTTGATTTTCGGAAACTGCAATAAATTTCCCTTGGGCTGATTTTTTTTCGACGATATACCCACTAGCCCCTTGCACGGAGGGCCAAGAAATAGAAATGGAATTATAGGTTGATTGGACTTTAGGATTTAGCCCTATCAACGAATCCGCTAGGGTTACAGAGAGTGTGTTTGAGATATCCGATTCTGACGAGTCGGTGAGGGCAAAAACCCGATAATCGTGTAAAGCTCCGACAATTGGTTTCGTATCTGAGAAAGAAACCTGATTGGCCGGCACTGTCGCTAGAGCTTGAAAATCCAGATTAGCTTTCATCTTTCTTTCGATGCGAAAAGCTTTGGCTACGGGAGACGGGGACCAGTTGATAACAACTTTATTATAAGCCTGAGACTGTAATTTAACAACTAAGGACGGTAAAGCTTGTTGGATCGTTACTTGGTCAAAGCTTAATAGAATTTGCCCTTGCAAATTGAAGATGGGCTCTAATGGAAGATTTGATATGGCTTGCAAATGCCTGATGCCCCCAGATAAAAATGAAACACTTGATTTTTTGCTTTCGCTGGCTGTGGTCAAAATAAGTTGATTCCCTTGCGCAAGGATATCTGTTGGCGATTCGCCATTTTGATTTACCTTGAAATAGGAAATCAAGGTTGATTTCTGAATATTGGCAAGATTCAGATTAGATACGGTATCAAAAGTTAGTATGAGCTTACTTGGGTCTTTGACAGATTGAATGGCTTTTGTAAGATTTGGGAAAGTTGTCAGGGGTAGTCTTGCATTTTCATACAGATACGTTAATAGAACTTTACTGATGTGGTTAGAAAAATTTATAATCCCGACATCTGAAAAATTATTTCCATCGAAACCCGCTATCCCATAGGTTGGGATAATGATTGCGTTGCTAATTTTTCGTTGGGCTTCCCTGATTTGTGCAGCCAAAGTACTATCCTTTTGCAAGGGGGACTGTCCTATAAATATTGGCGTTTGTTTGGGAAGCAGTTTCCTGATTTGGCTAAGATGCAGCTCCATTTTCTGAGCCCAATCTATCAAATCACTTGATTTATCAACTTCCCCACTTTGAAGAAAATATGCCCTAACGTTTTCATTCGAATTAGATTGATTTATGCGATAGGATAATTTGCCAAAATTTGAGGTAAGGTCTGAATTGGTTTTACCCAAATCGCTCGTGGATGAAAAGGTATCCGCCGCATTGATAATGGCCAATGGGTATGTTAATTTATCCAAAAGCTTATTAGCTAGCGCATAAGCAAATTTGCCGATGTTATTTGATGGAAGGGTATTTGCCACGGACCAAAGTGTATCACTACGATTATACGTTTCAGCAACAAAATTGGAACTTATTGAACCAAAAGTTCGAATAAATGGGTCTGACTTACCTTCATTATACCCATTAGAAACCTGGTTATTTCCATTAACAACGATTATGTCTCCGGCAACCAACTCTTTTCGAGAGGCAATTAATGTCGAGTCATTCGACGAATTTACAAGGTAAACACGAAGGCTGTAATTTAATTTCTCGGCAGTTAAAGGTGCACTTAATGAAAAGGAGGCGGAATTATTTTGATAGCTGAGCTTTGAGCTAGCATAATAAACTTTGGATTGTCCGCGAAGTACCAGGATGGAAATTTTACTAAAATTGCCGGAGTTCTCGGATCCAATGATTTTCATTTGACCTAAATTTGATTTTTGGTCTCTAGGGAATAGTTGATAATCTTGTGGAATTTGTGAAAACGTGACTTTCGAGTTTAATACATTCGGTGATGGAGGGCTTTCGATGCTCACATTTTGAAAGGCAAATGCACGCATCCCCTGTGAATTTTTAATGAATGGTCCAGCAAATGGACCAAGCTCAGAAGTCGCATGAATCGATGGAATATAGGAAATTCGGTTTTCTGCAGGAGGCTCATATAGCTGAATAATCACATTATTCCCGACAGCTTTTACATTTTGGATAATCCATTCATAGTTTTCATTGAATTTTACAGCCGAAAACCCTAGGTTTTCGGCAATTGTACGCTTGATCAATTGACCATTTTTATTAGCGACTGCCGTATCAGATTGAACAATGACAGGTTGGTCAAACTCCAACACGACATTCAGTTTATCCGAGGTGGAAAAATAAGCCCGCTGGATGTTAGGACTGTATTGGCTTTTTTGTTCCGGAGCACCATATTGGGTTGAGGCCACGATTCGATATAAATCGGCGGCAGACTGAAAGTATCCATCTGGCGTGTAATGCACCCCATCATAGCCTTGAGTTCCAATGGTCGCAAAGCCTTTGATTAATGGGCTAGTATTTACCAATTGTCGTTGCGATTCACGAACGAGTCCTTGGTTGCCTTGGTTGCCCTCCAAAACATTTATCTGAGGAATGTAAAATTGCTGGAGCCCTGGGTATTCTTTTTTAAGAGCATCCATGTGTTTAACCATGGATTCTTTCCAAATAAGTGCACCAGCGTTATCATTGGCATCATGCTCACCTTGACGGTAAATAAATGCCTTTATGCTCTCTAGGAGTCCTGCCTTTTTAACTCGGTAATAGAGTCGGCCGCTTGAAGTTGTCAAATCCGCAGGATCACTCGAGCGAATCAAATTGTATTGCATGGAAGATCCTCCCGACCCTCCATTGATAATACAAATTGGGATTTTATATTTTTCAATCATCAAGCGTTGAAATTCTGATGCCCAAAGTCCAACTTTGGGACGGTTATTAGCAATGTCCCAAAGTGTATCCGCTGGATTATAAGTAGCGTAGTTAATGTAATCAGCTGAGTATCCAAAACTTCGGGCGAATTCCCCTTTATAGATTCGGTTACTCTCAGAGCCATTATAGGAATTGGATTGACCGCTAACTAAAAAAACATCCCCTGCGACGACGTTTTTACGGGTAACCATTAAAACTGAATCGGGAGATTTAACAGCATACACCAAAAAGTCATATTCGGCTAACTCAGCTTTAATTGGAATTTCTATACCGAAACGTCCATTGCCAACTTTGGGGTAGGTAATGGGTGCTCTTTTATAGGCATAAGGTTTACCATTTCGGAGTACTTGAACGGACATGTAATTCCAATCCTTGAATTCAATGATTCCGTTAATGGGGACAATGGCCTCATTCAACTCTTTTCTAGGATAAAGCTGATAATCTTGAGGAAGCTTGTCGAAAACGACAGCATAGAAGCGTTGCGATACCGCCTCATTCGCTACGAATAAGATGATTACAAGAATGTATGCCAATCGAAAATTCAATGTGTAATCTTTCATTTATTTGAATTGTTCTACAATTAAATTTTCTTGATCAAATTACGTTTGAACAGAAAGACCTTCCATTTGAGTGCTAAAACCTTCAAGACACCTATAGGTCCTTGATTAAAGAATAGGAAAAAGAAGTCTGTGAAAAATCGAACAAAACTTGGGTAAAATATGTGAGCATTTATTGAATAAAGGTGTTTGTAGGTTCGAACCAAAGGAGTAGGGTATCCATTGAAAGACGAACGTTCTACTTGACCCGTGCGCATATTTTTTAACGTAGCTCTCACCAACAATTCCCCTGAAATGGTGTTTGAGGACATTGGAGAGTAATAGATACAATCTTTGAAAAAATAATGCGTAACCTGCGAAAGGCGCGTTGAATTTGGATTTGTCACAGGACATCCGCCATGTATAATGTTAGAAGACCAAATTAAGGCATCCCCTTTTTCTGCTAGGAAAACCTTTTTTTCAAAGGATGAGTTTTTCATCAACTCCTCCATGAATAGCTCATATTCATGGTAATTGTCATAACTATTATCGATCAACTCCTCTCTAAAATGATTGAAGTTATACTCTGGCATTTTTTGGGAAGAAGGGTAATAGAAAAGTGGGCCATTCTCCTCGGTGACATCTTCTAGCGCAACCCATACGCCGGCCATAAATCTTGAAGGCAAAGAACTAAAATGGATCGTATCCGAATGTGCCATTTGCTGAGACCCTTTTAAGAAATTCAAAGTCTGAAATGGAACTACTTCACGGTCATAGAGAAATTCAAGTGTAGATAAAATTTGAGGTTTAACCGAAATATTTTTCGTCGGTTCCGAGTACTCCCACAAATCTTGGCAACGATTCGAATCCCGATGATTTTTGAAACGAAAGCTTTCGTTAAATCCTTTCGTTTTCATTTCCTCAATGACGAGATCAATCTCTTCATCGGAAAATACTTTTTTCAGTACAATATATCCATCGGAATGATAGGTGCGGGCCATCTCCTCAAACTCAGGAGACAATTTTTTTTCTGCTAAAATTTTTTCAAAAAAAGGGGATTCAACCCACGGTAAGTTCATTTTCATAAAGCCACTTTGATACGTATTCCCATCTGCTTTGACGGTAAACTTAATCAAAATGATTTGGATTTTGGGGAGACGAAAGGGTACTGAAAACTAGCCCTTTCATACAATAAATCGAGAAATTCCGTTAACTAAATTAATGGGTTCCAGAATCCCTATTTGTGCAAAAAAGATTTTTTTTACAAAAAATTAATCTTCCTGTCTAGAGACTATTTTTTTTGATTATAACTAGTCTAAATCAAAGAAATTACTTTAGGAGAAGAAAACAAAAAGGCCCTTCTTGCAAGCAAGAAAGGCCTTTAAAATCAATCATGGTGGTAGATCCCGGACTCGAACCGGGGACACACGGATTTTCAGTCCGATGCTCTACCAACTGAGCTAATCCACCATAGGTGATTCCCCTAATTGGGACTGCAAAAATAGGAAAGTTTTTATTTAATCCCAATTTGAGTTTAAAAATAATTCTTTCAGGTTATTGAGCGGTGAATAAATTGCTCCTTTAAACATAATTAATTTAATTGCACGTTATGTTTGCAATCATCATTACTTTCTTAGGTTTAGCAAGTTCCTCACCTGCCCCAGACACGACATTTCGTACGGATGTCAACCTTGCGGTTTACGCTTCCGATGCCGGGCAAACTCCATTTTGGCAGCGAAGCCTACGATACGGACAAGTTCCTATTAAAAATCCAGGAGTGGTGTCAATTTTCCGACATGCCAAAACGGATAACTACCTAGACAAACTAGGCTGGAAATACGAAGTTGAGGCAACCGCCTGGGGAGGAAAAAGTAATGATGTATTATTGACACAAGCCTATGTAGCTGGTCGATTTAAAAAATGGGAATTGTGGGCTGGTCGTCGAAAAGAAATCATTGGATTAGGTGATACGAGTTTAACGAGTGGATTTTATGCTTGGTCGGGCAATGCAACACCCATGCCCAAGGTTCAATTTGGAACGCGGGATTACATCAACATATTCAAGGGATGGGTGGGCCTTCACATGACCTATTCCCATGGCTGGTTTGACAATCAAGGAAATACACTGAATGCCTATCTTCATCAAAAAACATTGTATGGGCGAATTGGGAAACCCAATAGTTTCATCAATGTATTCGGAGGAATCAATCACAATGTATCGTGGGGCGGCGAAAGTAGAGTAAAAACAGGGGGAGAATATGACTACTATCCCTCGGATCTTACAGCTTACTTTTATGTAGTTACCGCGCTGAAAGACCGTTCTATCGTTAAAATCAATCAAACATTATCGTATGATGATGCCAATAATCAGTTTGGAAATCACCTCGGCTCAATCGATTTGGCACTTAAGTTACAACCAAAATGGGGGCAGGTTTTAGTTTATAAACAAACCCCCTATGAAACCGGACGAGTTGCCTCATTAACCACATTTGATGATGGGATTACGGGAATTTCTTTCCGACTGAAAGAAAAAAGCTTTGTCGATCATATCGTATTGGAAAATATCTACACGGCGAATCAAGGTACTTATATTTCCTGGTTGGGGAAATTGTTGAACCTTCCCGATCCACACAAAAGTGAAATCGAAAGTTATTTCAACAATGGTGGAAGAGGTAGCTTCAATTACCAAGGAAAAGGAATTGGAACTCCCATGATCATCATTGATTCGGAAAGTCTTCAAGGAGGTGACCGCACATTCACTTACAATGCCGTAAATAGTTGGTATTTAGGAATTGGTGGTCAGGTTTCCAATTCCCTTTTATATCAATTTCGATTGTCTTACGGAACGCATGCAAAGATACTTGGGCCTGGCCTAAAGCAGCTTTCCAGCTCAATCGATGTACAGAAAACACTTACAAATAAATTGATTCTACAGGGTTCTTTAGCGATTGATCAAGGTGACCGACTACCTGGGAACGTCGGCGCACGTATCGGAGCAAAATACATTATTCAATAATTACTTCAATACAGCCGGATTTCGTAATTTTATCCCCGCCTTGGAACTGGGGCAAAATCATTTCAAAAATATATGATATTACGCACCGAAAATCTGGTTAAAAAATACGGACAAAGACTTGTCAATGACCATATTTCCTATCAAGTCGCCCAAGGCGAAATCGTAGGTCTTCTAGGCCCGAATGGTGCAGGAAAAACAACCTCTTTTTACATCGCGACTGGGTTGGTTAAACCCAATTCCGGGAAAGTCTATCTGGATGAATTGGATGTCACCGATTTGCCGATGTACAAACGGGCAAGGTTGGGAGTAGGTTATTTAGCACAGGAAGCCTCGGTTTTTCGTACGTTGACGGTCGAAGAAAATATCCTTGCCGTGTTAGAAATGACCCATTTAACGAAGGCAGAACAAAAGGAGAAAACGGAAAGTCTTTTGGAAGAATTTTCCTTAACCCATGTTCGTAAGAATTTAGGACAAGTTTTATCTGGTGGAGAAAGAAGACGAACCGAAATTGCACGCGCGCTGGCCGTGGACCCTAAATTTATCCTTTTGGACGAACCTTTCGCTGGCGTAGATCCCATCGCAGTGGAGGAAATCCAAAGTATCGTGGCAAAGTTAAAATATCGGAATATTGGTATTTTGATTACTGACCACAATGTGGATGAGACACTTTCCATCACGGATCGAGCCTATTTACTTTTTGAAGGTAAAATTTTGAAGGCGGGAACGCCTCAGGAATTGGCAGATGATGAACAGGTTCGCCGACTCTATTTAGGCAAGAATTTTGAGTTGAAAAAGAAATAAGGATGAGAAAAGAGACATTAGCCATTCATTCAACACACTTAAAAGACGAGACGGCCGCATCCATTGCACCACCTGTTTTTTTAACAACGACATTTGAGCGCTCAGCGGATGGTACTTACCCCAAAGGGCACATGTATTCGCGAAATTCAAATCCGAATCGAGACGTTTTGGAGCAAGGCTTAGCGAAATTAGAAGGTGGAGAAATTGCCTTTGTTTTTGGCTCGGGATTAGCAGCGGTTTCGGCAGTTTTCCAATGTTTAAAATCCGGAGATCACGTACTCATGCCCGAAGTGGGTTATTATGCGAGTTATAAATTAGCCGAAGAAATCATGGGGCCTTGGGGTTTGCAGGTTTCTCAAGTAGACATGACGGACCACGCAGCAATCGAGGCAGCGATTCGTCCGGAAACGAAACTAATTTGGGTGGAAACTCCGGCGAATCCCTTATTAACTTTAACCGACATCGAGGCGGTGTGTAAAATTGCACATGCCCGTGGAATAAAGGTGGGTGTCGACAACACCCTAACAAGTCCTATTCTCCAAAATCCAATTTCATTTGGCGCAGATATTGTCATGCATGCGACGACCAAATACATTGGAGGCCATTCCGATATCTTGGGCGGAGCTATCGTTTTCAAGGAAGCATCTGAATGGTCGGAGCGTGTGAAACGCGTTCAGGTCTTGATGGGGGCTACGCAAAATCCAATGGACTGTTATTTATTGGCCCGTGGATTGAAAACCTTAGCGCTTCGTATGCGAGAGCATAGTAAAAATGCCTTAGAAATCGCTACGCGCCTAGAAAATCACCCCGCGATCGAAAAAGTACATTACCCAGGACTTCCCTCTAATCCTCAATATTTGTTAGCTATTAAACAAATGCCGCAAGGCCAAAGTGGAATGATCTCCATTCAAATCAAGGGAGATGAGGCCAAAGCGCGCGCGGTGGCGAATCAACTTCGCTTATTCCAACAAGCCACTAGTTTAGGTGGGGTAGAAAGTTTAGTGGAACATCGCCGTTCGATTGAGGGCGCAGGGAGTACAACGCCCGGAAATTTATTGAGATTATCCATCGGCTTGGAGCATGTAGATGATTTGTGGGAAGATTTAAATCAGGCACTTCTTTCATGAAAAGACTTTTTGATCTATTAGTTGTCATCGTTGCTGGTCTAATATTTGCCATTCCCATGATTCTGGTTGCGATGGCGGTTGGCCTGACCTCCCAAGGTCCTATTCTCTACTGGTCGAAACGCGTTGGAAAAAATAATCGTTTATTCAACATGCCTAAATTCCGGACAATGCGGGTTGATACGCCGGTCTTGCCAACCCATCTATTGGGAAATCCGGATGCCTATTTAACATCCATCGGATCATTTTTGCGAAAAAGTAGTTTGGATGAATTACCCCAATTGTGGTGTATTTTACGAGGGGATATGACGGTCGTAGGACCAAGACCCGCCCTGTCCAATCAGCAAGATTTGATTGATGCTCGGACCGAAAAAGGGATACATTTAATCAAACCCGGCTTAACCGGCTGGGCCCAGGTGAACGGTCGGGACGAAATCGAATTAGCGAAAAAGGTGCAACTAGATTATGAATATCTTGATAAAAAATCACTGATTTTCGATGTTTATGTCGTCCTATTGACTTTTTATAAGGTAGTGAAGCGTGAAGGGATTCAGCACTGACTCGAGTGACGCTGCCGGGGTTTCTAACCCCGGCAGCGTCTACCCGGAGCAAGTTCCCATTTTTTCCTAAAAGTTTCCTGATAATCTCAAAAACCCACTTGCAAGTCCCCGAAAGGAAATGCAAATTGCCAAGAAAAACCCCATGCTAATCGCCAAGAAAAACTGGATTTTTGTCCCTGAACCCAATTTGCAAACCGTACAAGCATTGGGGGAGGAATTTCAAGCCAACATCAATCCTTATTTTTTGCGCTTACTCGTTTCCCGAAACTTAAACAGCTTAGCTGAAGCAAAAAAATTCATGGTTCCCACCTGGGAACAGCTTTATGATCCCTTTCTCATGAAGGACATGGATAAGGCTGTGGACCGACTGAACCAAGCACTTGAATTTGGAGAGAAAATATTGATCTATGGCGATTATGATGTCGACGGAACTACATCGGTCGCATTGGTATATAGTTACTTGACGCAGGAATTAGGGGCCGACTGTGATTATTACATTCCCGACCGTTATGCAGAAGGGTATGGGGTATCGCAAGCGGGCGTTCAATTTGCGGCTGATAATGGATATACGCTTATTATTTCCTTGGACTGCGGAATCAAGGCACACGAACGTGTCCTGTGGTGTAAAGATCATGGGATTGATTTCATCGTTTGCGACCACCACCTTCCTGAATCAAGTCTGCCGGAAGCTTATGCAGTGCTAGATCCCAAACGAAAAGATTGCGAATACCCCTTTAAAGAACTCACCGGATGCGGCGTTGGATTCAAACTCCTTCAAGCCTTCATTCAGGCCAATGAACTCGAAATGGAACCGCTGATGGATCGAATTGATTTATTAGCGGCTTCCATCGCAGCGGACATGGTTCCCATCATGGACGAGAATCGCGTATTGGCCTATTTTGGACTTCAAAAATTAGGTTCAAACCCCTGCCCAGGCTTAGGCTATTTGCTACAAAAAGCAAATAAAAAAGCACCCATTCAAATCTCCGATATCGTTTTCTCAATCTCTCCCATCATCAATGCAGCCGGTCGGATGGACCACGCACATGGAGCCGTCAAATTACTCCTCGCTTCCGATAACACCGAAGCTGGCATGATGGCGGAGGCTGTGATCCAACAAAATCTCGACCGCAGGGTGGTGGAAAAAGAAATTGTCCAACAAGCCTTAAAGATGTTTGAGGAGAATACTTTCCTCCAACAGGCGAGTAGTACGGTTCTTTTTCAAGCAGGTTGGCACAAAGGTGTGGTGGGCATTGTTGCGAGTAAAATTCAAGAACATTATTATCGGCCAACCATTATCCTGACAGAATCACATGGACAAGTTGTAGGCTCCGCACGCTCTGTGAAGGGCTTCGATGTGCATCGGGCTTTGGAACAATGCGCCGATCTGCTTACCCAATTTGGAGGACATACGCATGCGGCAGGCTTGCACCTGAGTCCGGAAAATTTACCCGCATTCATTGACCGATTTGAAGCACTTGTTAAAGCAGGAACAGCCGAAGGTCCCCAAAAAGCGGAGCTTCGGATCGACATGGAAATTCCTTTACAAGCCTTGAGTCTTCCCTTTTACGATAATTTATTGGCCCGTTTAGCCCCCTATGGCCCGGGAAATATGTTGCCCAATTTTTTAAGCGCCAATGTCTACCTGTGTCAAGCCCCATTGATCATGAAGGAAGAGCATCTAAAAATAGTCATCTCAGATCAACCCATGGGACGCGCTTGGGAAGCTGTCGGTTTTGGAATACGAGGCGACTTTTATGAAGACTTGGTTGAAGCCTATGAAAAGCAGTTGCCAATTAAAATCGTTTACCACCTGGATATTAACGAGTTTCGAGGTGATCGCAAATTGCAACTTCGCATTCTAGATTTAAGTAGATAAATTTGATAAAGGATAAATCATGAAGGCTAGTCGTATCTTAACATACATACCCATCATCATTTTGATAATATGCGGCTATTTATTCGCAACATACGATATTTGGAATGATGACATCGTGCCCGTGGCTTACGTTTATCATGCCGGAAACTTCCCTTCAATTAAACACGTCCTAGTCGAACTATTCACTCCCCACAACGATCACATTTTATTCGTGGTCAAACTTCTTTTCGGCTTGAACTATTTGCTTTTAGGTAGCATTAATTTAAAATGGATCAGCTATTTATCCATCATTGGATTTATTGCAACCTATCTTTTCATCCTAAAAACGATTAAACTTAGCAATTCTCAAAAGCTTATACTGAGCTTTGGAATGCTAATCCCAATATTTTACGATTTATTCTATTGGGCATTATCAATTCAAAATATCCTCGTTAACCTTTTTGTTTTTTTATGTTGGCACTCCTTGCTAAACAAGCAATACACGCGCTCAAACATCTTCTACATCGCCGCCATTTTTTCGAGCTCCCAAGCGATGGTCCTATTGCCCATTGGAATTGCCTATGGAATCATAAAAAAGACAAACTTTCGAGTTATCCTATTTCCCATTTTAATCACGGTGGGGATCAAATGGTTTGCGAGTAAATACCTTAATGAGAATCCGATTTATGCGAGTTCTATTCTCGAAAATATCAGTTTTGAGAAACTAAAAGAGGCATTCTTAGTACTTTGCCCACCCTTTAATTTCCATTTCACTTTTTTCCAAATCCTTCTTTCCTCGGCGCTGATTTGCATTTTTTGTCTGATCGGATTCGACTATTTTAAGAAAATCAAGAATCAAATAAATAGCGCCCGAGAGGACTTTTTGGTCGGATTAATGGTTTATTCGTTGGGATGTTTTGTGGCGTCATTATTTCTCCGTCAAGTATCTGAAATTCGCTACCTGGCTTATTCCTGTACTTTTGTTCCATTTGCACTAATTTACTTAACTGATCTATACCCCAATGTGAAATTATCAAAAGCATTGGCCTGGATATCCATCTTAAATTACGCGATTCTACTTTTCGCACTCGTTGAAATTCTACCCGATATTTATTTGGACAAAATCGTTCGAACCGACAATATAACTCGAAACCATTCGGCGAATTTTTTTCCAACGGATTTGATACGAAAGCAATCTGAAAAATTGTTCCGTAAAACTGATTTCAACGAAAAGCCTTTATTCTTGATCCCCAATGGAATTAATGGATCTGTGCCTGAACACCTTTATATCTTCAACGAGTTCATTGGATATGGACGCAAAACCATCCAACTGCCCGATACGAAAACGAACCCATTAACTTTTGTTGAAACAAATGTGACCCCCAAAGGTCAGATTGAAAATAAACCCAGCGGGCAAATCAACGAACTCATAAACATTTCCATTCCCAAAAAGGGACTTGGGCATTACTTCCTTATTCGAATTTCTACGCCAACTCAATACTTTGATTTCCCCATGAGCGGAAACCAATACAATCATATCGACGATAACTATTCGCTGATCATTTATTCAAATCAATTACCCTACGGCAAATTTGATGTCAAGCTCATCGAGCTAGGATTACAATATTCGTTGTAGTCATACTTCCGTTCGCTAAAAAAAGCACAGAAGCTCGCTTAGATTCAGCTTAAATTCTGACTAAGATTAAATTTTCGCTAACTTTGTGCTTTAAAATTTATGAGATGTCTAAAAAATTAATCGTAACAGGTTCGATGGGCCTAATTGGCTCAGAAGTAAGTGAATATTTCTTAGAAAAAGGATGGGAAGTTCACGGGATTGACAATAATCAGCGCGCGATATTCTTTGGACTGCAAGGGGATAATTCATCCAATAAAGACCGTTTGGCTAAATATGGCAGTCAATATAAGTTGTACACAAACATCGATATTCGTGATCGACAAGCTATCTTAGATATTATTCCTCAAATCCAACCGGATGCCATTGTGCACACAGCCGCTCAACCGAGCCATGACCGGGCTGCATCGATTCCATTTGAAGATTTTGATACCAACGCCGTAGGTACTTTCAACCTATTAGAGTCCCTTCGTCGCTATTCAACAGAGGTTCCCTTTGTCCATTTATCAACAAATAAAGTATACGGTGACGCCCCTAACTACATAAAAATGAAGGAGTTAGAGACTCGTTATGATTACGATGATAGCGCGTACGAACATGGAATTGCCGAAACATTCAGCATTGACCAGTCGAAACACTCGCTATTCGGTGCATCCAAGGTTTCCGCTGATATTTCTGTCCAAGAATATGGCCGTTATTTTAACATGCCAACGGCTTGTTTACGTGGTGGTTGCTTAACGGGCCCCAACCATGCGGGGGTGGAACTTCATGGGTTCTTGAGCTACTTGATCAAATGTAACATCGAAGAGCGCGAGTATTCTGTGTTTGGCTACAAAGGAAAACAAGTTCGGGATAACATTCACTCTTACGACGTGGCGCGGTTTATCGAAGAATTCATCAAAGCTCCACGCGTTGCGGAAGTTTACAACATTGGTGGCGGAAAAGACAACTCGGTTTCCATCTTAGAAGCATTTGATTTAATCGCAAAAATTTCGGGCAAACCGATGAAATATAAATATGTGGACCAAAACCGTATTGGCGACCACATCTGTTATTACAGTGATTTGCGTAAAATGAAAGCGCATTACCCAAATTGGGATATCACAAAATCATTGGAAGATGTCTTTGTTGACATCTATAACCGTTACATGGAAGCATGAAAATATTAATTACCGGAGGTTGTGGGTTTGTTGGTTCCAATTTGGCCGTATTGTTCAAGCAATACTACACGGACTCTGAGGTATATTGCCTGGACAATTTGTCCCGTCGGGGCTCAGAAGTAAACCTCCAAAAAGTATTGGCCGCCGGTGGACAATTTGTGCATGGCGATGTCCGCGTTAAAACAGACTTTGATCGAATCCCAGCAGTCGATATCGTAATCGATGCCGCTGCAGAGCCATCGGTTTTAGCAGGAAAAGTGCCCGGAGAATTGGAAAACTTGATTGATACCAACTTAAATGGGACAATCAATACGCTCTATTTTGCCAAAAAACATCAGGCAGCTTTTGTGTTTTTGTCAACCTCCCGCGTGTATCCTTATGATCGCTTGACGGAAGTCCAACTGGATTCTGCACCCAATCGATTCAATTTATCAGACATCCAATCCATCCCGGGGCTTTCGAAAAAAGGGCTGACGGAAGACTTTCCATTGGCCGGTTTACGTTCCTTATATGGGGCGACGAAATTGGCTTCGGAATATTTGATTCAAGAATTTGCTCATAATTTTGGCATTCAGGCGGTGATTAACCGTTGCGGCGTCCTCAGCGGTCCTTACCAAATGGGGAAAATTGACCAAGGCGTTATTGTCCTTTGGATGGCGCGCCATTTTTGGCCAGGGAAATTGAGTTATATCGGTTTTGGTGGGGCGGGCCAACAAGCTCGAGACGTCCTCCATGTCCGTGATTTATTCCGTTTAGTCCAATGGCAAATACGTAATCTAAGCATTCAA
>JBJTMZ010000019.1:0-3336 GCA_046073805.1 Aquirufa sp. | reverse complement strand
TAGACAAGACTCGTGAGTTGTTCCCAATTCCACAACCACGTATCGATGCTAACCCATTGTTGAAACAAAACCCTGGGTATTAATTCGTACTGAATTTAGTAAAAAGGCAGAGCCATTGGTTCTGCCTTTTTATTTTATATATAAGGCCTTTTTTGTATTTTTGCAGTCCATTTTTAACGTTCCATGAAGCATTTTGTACTCCTTTGTAGCGCGGCTTTTTTAACCTTCGCTTGTTCCACCAAAGAAGATACCCTCTTCGAAGAATTACCTGCATCTGAAACGGGGATCGACTTTGTCAACCGTAGCTTAGAGAAGAAAGAATTCAACATCTTCAATTACCGAAATTTCTATAACGGAGGCGGAGTTGCCATCGGAGATGTTAACAACGACGGTTTATCGGATTTGTTCGTCACCTCTAACTTTGAAGACAACAAGCTTTACTTGAATAAAGGGGGAATGCATTTCGAGGATATTACCAAGCAAGCAGGAATTGTAGGTAAGAAATTCTGGTCGACCGGTGTAACTTTCGCCGATGTGAACGGTGACGGTCTCATGGACATCTACGTGTGTAACTCAGGCTCACGTGACGCACGTGGCAATCAATTATACATCAATCAAGGAATCAAAGGTGGGATCCCACAGTACAAAGAAATGGCCAAAGAAGCTGGCCTCGAAGACGGTGGTCTTTCGACACATGCGGCCTTCTTCGATTACGATCGTGATGGGGATCTAGATATGTACCTGTTAAATAACAGTTTTACACCCATTGATAAATTAGGATATACCAACCTGCGCGATGTGCGGGATAAATTAGGCGGCGACAAATTGTTCCGCAATGACAGCCCAGACGGTAAGAGCATCAAGTTTACGGATGTGTCCGAAAAAGCAGGCATCTATGGCAGCTTAATCGGCTTTGGTTTAGGAATTACAATCGGGGACGTGAATAACGACAACTGGCCCGATATTTACATATCAAACGATTTCTACGAGCGCGATTATTTGTACATCAATCAACATGATGGAACATTTAAGGAAGATCTAGAAAATCAAATGCCGCATATCTCCCTGAGTTCCATGGGAGCCGATATCGCGGATATCAACGACGACGGGAACCTCGATATTTTTGTGACCGACATGCTTCCAGGAGATGATCGTCGTTTGAAAACGACATCCATCTTTGAGGGATATAATCTCGTTGAGTTAAAATTAAAGCGTGGTTTTTGGCATCAATACATGCGAAATAACCTCCAATTGAACAATGGAGATGGCACATTTAGTGAAGTTGGCCAATTAGCAGGCGTGCATGCGACCGACTGGTCTTGGGGTGCATTGATCTTCGACATGGACAACGATGGTCAGAAGGATATCTTCGTCGCGAATGGAATTGCCAAGGATTTGACGGATCAGGATTTCGTGGATTTCTTAGGAGACCGCAACACGATGCAACAGATGTTAAATGGTAAGAAATTCGACTACAAGGAATTTACTGATAAAATTTCATCTGTACCTATTCCTAACTATGCCTTCAAAAACGAAGGAAGCCTTAAGTTCTCAAACCAAGCAAAATCTTGGGGATTAGAAGGGCCAGGCTTTTCGAACGGTTCTGCCTATGGTGATTTGGATAATGATGGTGATTTAGATTTAGTAGTGAATAACGTGAATGCTCCACTGTCAGTTTTCAAAAATAAAACGAACGAGAAATTAAAGAATCATTATTTGACCATTCATTTAAAGGGAACAGGTCGGAACTTAAATGGGATCGGAGCGAAGGTTACATTATACCAACAGGGTAACATCAAGGTGCTTCAACAAATGCCTAACCGTGGTTTTCAGTCCTCGAGTGATCATCAAATGCTATTTGGTTTAGGTCAAAACGGAAAAATCGATTCACTTCAGATCATTTGGCCGGACGACAAGATGCAAGTTTTGAAGTCGGTGAAAGCAGATCAGGTCTTAACCCTCGATTACCAGAATGCGTCTCAACGGTTCAACTATTCACCCTTTGTGGCCAAGCAATATTTCGCGGATGTTACATCGACAAAGCTCAATTATACCCATCAAGAAAGTCTCTTTAACGACTGGGACCGTGATGTATTATTGAAGCAAAAATTCTCCACACAAGGACCAGCCATGGCCGTGGGAGATGTGAATGGTGATGGCTTGGACGACTTGTACATGGGGGGAGCTGCTGGTCAGAAGAAACAATTGTTTATTCAGCAAGCGAATGGGCAGTTTAAGGAGAGTGCGCAAGCCGACTTCAATCTAGATCAAACCACGGAGAATACGGATGCCTTATTCTTTGACGCGGATGGTGACAAGGATCTTGATTTATTTGTGGTGACGGGAAGTAATGAGTTTGAGGTGAATGCGCCCGAACTACATGATTTGTTGTATTTGAATGATGGGAAGGGGAATTTTAAACGTGATTTACGTTTCCCGACAATCTTTGAGAATGGCTCTTGCGCGACGGCAGCCGATATGGATCATGATGGAGACCTCGATTTATTCGTGGGTTCTCGAATGATTTCAAGCAAATATGGATTTAGCCCAAGTAGTAACTTGTACATCAATGACGGAACGGGTGGCTTCAAAAATTATTCGAAACGTTTCATGCCGGAAATTACCGAATTAGGCATGGTGACGGATGCGGAATGGGCCGATGTGAACAAAGATGGTTATGCGGATTTGGTCGTAGCTCAGGATTGGGGTGGAATTGTTGTGTTTAAAAACGAACGCGGACGTAAACTCGTGAAGCAAGAAATGGTACCTGGCTCTGAGGGGCTTTGGGGATGTTTAAAACCTGCGGATATTGATGGCGATGGCGACATGGATTTCATTGCGGGGAACTTTGGCCTGAATTCAAAAATCAAGGCTTCAGCTGAATTTCCAGCAACGCTCTCGGTCAATGATTTCGATAAAAATGGTACCGTGGAACAGATTATCTCGTGTATAACCGAAGATGGCAATACCTATCCGATGGTCTTAAAAGGGGAATTACAACGAGCTACACCGGCTATCAAGCAGAAGTTCATTAAGTACAAAGATTATGCGAATAAGACGGTGGAGGAGTTGTATTCCGACGAGCAGCGAGAGGGAATGGTACTTCGCCAAATCACAACGACTGAATCGGCTTTCTTAATCAATGATGGCAAAGGTAATTACAGCCTTCAAGCATTGCCTTACGAAGCGCAATTTTCTCCGATAAGGGGAATTGAGGTGGCTGATTTTGATCACGATGGAAAGGTTGATATCCTCTTGGCTGGAAACTTCTTCGACTCTTTACCTGAATGGGGTCGTTTCGACGCCATGTATGGTTTGATGTTGAAGGGATTAGGA
>JBJTMZ010000018.1:0-19820 GCA_046073805.1 Aquirufa sp. | reverse complement strand
TTTTACCAAAAGTCACGATTGTCACATCGGTACCTTCTTTCACGATATTCGCCTTTCCAATAGGAATCAAATATTCACCCTCCGGAACAAGTCCCTTATCCCCATACATCAACTCTGATTCCATGAAAATAACCGGATCATTGTCACGAATGGACGCTTTCAATAAACCTTTGGCATCCGCTGGTGTAGCCGGAACAACTACTTTTAATCCAGGTGTATTGGCATACCAATTTTCAAAATTCGACGAGTGCTGGGAAGATAATTGACCCGCATTTCCCGTTGGTCCACGGAAAACGATTGGGCAAGAATATTGACCGCCTGACATCGACATTAATTTCGATGCGGAGTTAATGACTTGGTCAATGGCCACCAATGAAAAGTTGAAGGTCATAAACTCAACAATCGGACGTAAACCATTCGCCGCAGCTCCTACACCAATACCCCCAAAACCTAATTCAGCAATCGGTGTATCAATCACACGCTCTGGACCAAATTCGTCCAACATACCCTGAGACACCTTATAAGCACCATTGTATTCCGCAACTTCCTCACCCATTAGGAATACAGTTTCGTCGCGGCGCATTTCCTCTTGCATAGCCTCACGTAAGGCTTCTCTAAATTGAATTTCTCTCATATGATTTCTAAGTTTTGGGCATTCCCAAGCAGCGACAAAATTAGGCAAGAAAAAGCATACCACAAAACCAAAATTCAGGTTACAATCGGTCTATTTTGGTAAAATCATCGTATTTTTGATTTTATATCGAATAAATCCAATTATGTCCGTTCAAATAGGCCCTATTTCCGAGTCCCTTTCATCATTCTTAATTCAACATGATTATTCACACATCGCTGTAATCGTAGATGAAAAGACGCAGAAGCATTGCCTACCTTTGATCCAATCTATCCTACCACAGAAATTCACAAAAATTGTGATTCCCTCAGGAGAGGACCACAAAACCCTTGCCACTTGTGAGAAGATTTGGGCTGCTATGACGAAGGCCAATATGGATCGCCATGGACTGGTGATTAATTTAGGTGGCGGGGTCATCGGCGACATGGGAGGATTCTGCGCCTCCACGTATAAACGAGGAATTGATTTTATTCAGATCCCAACTACCTTGCTCGCACAAGTGGATGCAAGTGTTGGTGGGAAATTAGGCATCGATTTTCATGGTCTAAAGAATCACATCGGTGTATTCCAATTACCCAAAACGGTATTAATTGACCCCAATTTCATCCAAACCTTACCTGAAAGACAAAAGCTTTCCGGCTATGCCGAAATCATCAAGCATTGCTTGATTCGTGATGCGGAAAAATGGGACATCATCGCACATTTGGATTTTGAGCAAGTGGACTTAGCCGATTTGATTGCTCATTCGGTTGAAATTAAGAAGGCCGTCGTGGCCGAAGACCCGAAAGAAGCTGGATTGCGCAAAATATTAAACTTTGGTCATACGCTTGGACATGCCGTAGAAACCTACTTATTAAGCCAAGGCAAACGCGCCATCTTACATGGAGAAGCCATCGCCGTGGGGATGATCACGGAAGCCTATTTAGCGAAAGAAAGAAATTTGATTTCAGCGGATGAGTTAGCGGCGATCGAAGCCATGTTGTTTGCGACTTACGGGCGGGTCAACTTAAAAACGAGTGAGATTCCTACCATCATCGCCCTTACGGCGCAGGATAAAAAGAATAAAGGAACGGAAATTCGCTTTTCTTTATTGACAGGAATTGGTGATTGTGGTTACGACATTCCCGTATCCAAAGCCGAAATGAAAAAGGCTCTGGAGTATTACATCGCCTAATTATTCGATTACCTGAGGCACTTTAAAATACTGCTCATTGGTATCCGGCCCTAAAGCCAAGGCCTTCTCACGAGAAAGTGTGGTATTCGATTGATCTTCCCGTAAATGATTCAAAGCCGAGGTCATGTGCGCCAAAGGGGCTACCCCCTCCGTATCCACCGCATTTAATGCTTCCATCCAATCCAAGACCTTATTGATCGAATCCTGCATCTCTCCCACCTTCGATTCTTTTAAATCCAACCGGGCCAAATGGGCAATTTTTACGACATCCTCTTTACTTACCTTCATCTTTCTTCGTTCTTAGTTTTTTATCCTCAGGCATCTCCTTGTCTAAAAAAGCATTGAGCACATCGCGATTTAGGCTAGATGTGATTTGACCCAGTGAATCAATGTTCATTTCAAATCCCGCTAAATCCGGATGCACTTTGGGTGCTTTGGGCGTCGACTTTGCTTTGCCTTTCATAACTTATAGTTTGGGGAAAATTTGTAAGGCTGAATTCAACCGATCGATTACCTGATCTTTGCCCCATAATTGCATGGAAATCATTAAATCAGGTCCTGCCCCATTACCACTTAAAGCCACACGTAACATTTGCATCACTTTTCCCATCTTAATTCCACCCGCCTCCAAGCAATCATGAATGGCTTGTTTGATGCTATCTGCATCCCAAACCGATACCTGCGGCAAAGCCCTTGCAATTAATGCTAAACCATTCGCAGCCTCTTGATTCCATTTATTTTGAATCACAGCTTCGTCGTAAACTTTGGGTTTTTCCACAAAAGCAGCAACCAAATTCGATAACTCTTGAGGGAACGTAATACGATCCAAAAACAAGCCAACGAACGCCAAGGCTTGATCGACAGGCAAATTACCTAAATATTCCTTTGCCAAATCCGCAGGCGCTTGTTGTTTAAGGTATTGCTCATTAAACCATTTGGCCTTATTCACATCAAATTTAGCACCGGCTTTATTGATACGCTCCAGTGAAAAGGCTTCCACCAATTCCGATAGGCTAAACAATTCTTGTTCCGTGCCGGGGTTCCAACCTAAGAAAGCCAAGAAATTTAAGGTCGCTTCAGGCAAATATCCTTCTTGCTTAAATCCTTTGGAAACCGCACCCGTTTGTGGATCCGTCCACTCCATGGGGAACACAGGGAAACCACCTAAGTCGGCATCTCTTTTCGACAACTTACCATTACCCTCAGGCTTCAGCAACAGGGGCAAATGTGCAAATTGTGGTGCTGTCCAACCGAAGGCTTGGTACAATAAAATATGCAACGGCGCCGATGGCAACCACTCCTCCCCACGAATCACATGGGTGATTTCCATGATGTGATCATCCACGACATTCGCCAAATGATACGTAGGCATACCGTCCGATTTCATCAACACTTTATCGTCGATACTCGAAGTATGTACATGCACCCAATCGCGCACGGAATCCTGAAAACGAATCTCGCCTTTCGCCGGAACTTTTAAACGAATAACATAAGGAGTGTCCGAATCCAATAAAGCTTTTACCTCATCCGCGGGCAAAGCAAGCGAATTACGCAATTTAACACGCGTCAAGGCATTGTATTGAAAGGCAGAACCTTTGCTTTCAAACATCGCACGCATGGCATCTAATTCATCGGAGGTATCAAAAGCATAATAGGCCTTCCCTTCTTGAATCAACTGGTCGGCATAGGCTTTGTACAAATCCTTCCGCTCACTCTGACGATAAGGGGCGTGTGGCCCTGAGGCGCCAACACCCTCGTCGGGGCTGATGCCTAACCACGCTAAACTATCTAAAATGTATTGTTCGGCTCCAGACACAAAACGGGTTTGATCGGTATCCTCCACACGAAGAATAAAGGTTCCACCCATTTTACGGGCAAAAAGATAATTATACAACGCCGTTCTTACCCCACCGATGTGTAAAGGACCGGTTGGACTAGGAGCAAAACGAACGCGAACAGATGCGGACATATATTATGATTTATAGGCAATACAAGAAATTTCAACGCGAACGTCTTTGGGGAGTCGGGCCACCTCTACCGTCTCCCGAGCCGGCGGATTTTCCGGAAAATAGGCTCCATATACCTGATTGATTTTGGCAAAATTATTCATGTCTTTCACGAAGATGGAACATTTCACCACGTGATCGTATGTGCAGCCAGCAGCTTTTAAAATATGACCTAAATTTTTCATGACTTGGTCGGTCTCTTCCTCAATGGACGCACCGGATTCAAAAACACTTAATGAGATTTGACCAGAAACATAAACAGTACCATTTACCTCAACCGCTTGTGAATAAGGACCAATGGCTGCAGGGGCATCAGGAGAAAAAATTATTTTTTTTGTCATACCTTTGAAATAAGAGATGCAAGTTACCAAAAATTGACTGAATCTCGAATTAGGCGGCGACGGAATCTAGATTTTCATGCGGAAAAAATTACACAAGGTTTGGTACAGAAATAAGGGCATCGGATACATGCTGATTTCCTCGCTTTGCTTTGCGCTGATGTCGGCCATCGCCAAATCCATGAGTGCCCGCTTCGGTTCGGTTGAACTCGTTTTCTTTCGCAGTGCCGTGGGCCTTCCCTTTTTGTTGACGAGTTTATATCGCCGACCGGCCATTCAGCGCGGCGGTAAACTTTATTTCATTATCCTTCGCGGATTATTGGGTGCATTTACGCTCTATTGCCTCTTTTATGCCTTGGAGCACCTGGGCTTATCCTTAACGAATACCTATGGGCAGGCATTCCCCTTGTTCATTGCTATTTTTAGCTTTTTAATTTTCCCCAGTGAACGATTAAGCGGTAAACAGGTATTGTTCTTGCTGGTCGGCTTTTTCGGCATTCTTCTGATTTTCCAACCGGAGGCCACCGGACAATGGTTCAACCACGCGACGGGAATTGTCTATGCGATGGGTACAGCATTGGGGTATTTGGCGATCAAAGAGGCTCAAAAATATTACGATTCACGCTGGGTAGTCGTTTCGTTTATGGGTGCAGGCTTAATTGCTTCAGTAATTTCCCTTTGTCTGGGTACCTTTGGCGACATGCCAAATAGTTTTTTCACGGGCAAATGGGTTATGCCAACCACATACGAGTGGCTAAAAGCGCTTGTAATGGGACTTTTGGCCTTAGGGGTACAATATTTCACCACGCAAGCTTTGCTTCATGAAAGGACAAGCATCGTTGGTGCCGTGGGAAACAGCGCGGTTGTCTTTTCCATTGCCATTGAAATTGCATTGGGAAATGGCTTTCCTACGTTATTGGTTTGTTTGGGGATGGTATTGGTGGTTTGGGGGAGCTATAAGGTTAGTAGGTGAGAACTAAGAATTAAGAACTAGGAGTTAAGGACTTGTTTTAGGTAGTTTGGTCATTAATTCTAGTAGAAGTGAGTTTAGCAAATAAATATTTACCTCTTAGCTCTTAGTTCTTAACTCTTACCTAGTAAAAAGCGAAACCCCAAGATCTCTCCCGGGGTTCCCATTTCAAAAAACGAACGATAAATTAAGCCGTAGCATTATTCATCACTTCCGTTTGCTTACGAATTGATTCCAAGTGAACCAATTTGAACATCTCTTCTACAAACTCAGGATATAAACCTAAACCCTTCGCTTGATTCGCACGATCATTGTGCAATTGCTTCCAACGATCTAACTGCAATACAGCTACGTTATTGTCACGCTTGTATTCGCCTAATTTCTCAACCACCGACATACGTGCTGCCAATACCTCCATCAACTCACGGTCGATATTGTCAATTTTCTCACGTAGACTAGCTAATTCATCCGAGAAATCAGAACCGTAATTCGCATTACGAACTTCTAATTCGCGTAACATCTCACCCAATTTCTCCGGAGTAACTTGTTGGGACGCATCCGACCAAGCCGCATCCGGATCACGGTGCGTCTCGATGATCATACCATCGTAGTTTAAATCCAAAATTCGTTGAGACAATTCCATCAACAAAGCACGCTTACCTGCCATGTGAGATGGGTCACCAATGATTGGCATTTGTGGGAATAAACGCTTCAACTCAACTGCCATCGCCCACATCGGTGAGTTACGGTATTTCGTTTCCTGCGCGTTCGAGAAGCCACGGTGAATGGCACCCAATTTCTTGATACCAGAACCCTGTAAACGCTCAAATGCACCAACCCATAAAGCTAAATCAGGATTTACCGGATTCTTCACTAATACAGGAACATCAACACCCTTAAGCGCATCAGCCAAATCTTGTACATTGAATGGATTTACCGTGGTACGAGCACCAATCCACAACACATCAACACCATATTTCAAAGCCAATTCAATATGCTCAGGCGTAGCAACTTCGATTGCCAAAGGCAAACCTGTTTCCTTTTTCGCTTCTACCAACCATTTCAAAGCTGGCTCTCCCATCCCTTCAAAGCTACCTGGACGAGTACGAGGTTTCCAAACCCCCGCACGCATGATATGTGCATACCCCTCCGCTTTGATACGGCGGGCTGTTTCTAATACTTGCTCCTCAGTTTCAGCTGAACATGGACCCGCAATAATCAACGGCTTTCCACCAGTCTGAATCCACTCTTGCATAGGTACAATGTCTAAATTGGCATTCATAATTTTCGGATTTACAAGGCTTTCACCTCAAACTTTTTGTTTATTTTATTTTATACTTCACCGATTCAACGGATTATTAATTCTCTTATATTTGCAAGCTATTTCAAAATCAATGAACAAAACATCCACTTCAACCTTACCAAAAATATCGTTCGAAGACACTAAAATTGCCTTTTCAGCAAAATCCAATTATCAACTCAAAAAGGCCTATTGGATTTTCGCCTTGATGAACCAAAATTGGCTTGTAAAGTTAGGGACTTTTTTCATCAAATTGTTCCTTTTCCTACACTTTCCTATTAAAAAACTGATAAAAACTACCATTTTCCAACAATTCTGTGGAGGAGAAACGATTCAAGAATGCGAAGAAACCATAGAACACTTACATAATTTAAAGATTGGAACCATCCTAGATTACTCAGTAGAAGGGGAAGAAAATGAAAAATCCTTTCAAAACACCAAACAAGAAATTCTAAAAACCATCCAAAAAGCCCATGAAAATCAAGCAATTCCATTTGCCGTTTTCAAAATGACAGGTATTTTTCAAGTGGAATTACTCGAAGAGTTTCAAACCGAAGCTGGCTTATCAGAAGTAAATCAAGAAGCATTCCATCACAGCAAAGATCTTCTTGTTGAAATTTGTCAATCTGCCTTCAACCTGAACGTTCGTCTCTTTATTGATGCGGAAGAAAGTTGGATTCAAAATACGATCGACCAGCTCACGTATGAAATGATGGAACGTTTTAACAAAAATCAAGCCATCATCTTCAATACCTACCAAATGTATCGGGTTGATATGTTGGATAATCTCACAAAGGCTATTCAAACCGCAAAAGATAAAAATTACTTTTTAGGCGTAAAATTAGTTCGTGGTGCCTATTTGGAAAAAGAAAGACAACGTGCCCACGAAGACGAATATTCCGAACCCTTACACAAACAAAAGGAACATACCGATGTTGATTTCAATGCGGGCACAAAGGCTTGCTTGGCCAACATCGATCATGTGAATTTTTGCATCGGCACCCATAACGAACAAAGTTGCCAATTATTAATTGAGGAAATGGCGAAACAGAATATCGCTAAAAATCATCCCCATATCTACTTTGCCCAGCTCTTGGGAATGTCCGACAATATTTCCTACAATCTAGCTGCCTCGGGTTACAACGTAGCTAAATATGTGCCTTATGGACCCGTTGAGGCTGTAATGCCCTATTTGTTTCGTCGTGCGGAAGAAAACAGTTCGATTGCTGGACAAACTTCCCGGGAGTTTACCCTATTGCTCAACGAAGTTAAACGAAGAAAAAACGCCTAATGAAATCGAATTATCGCTATTTCCTACTGAGTTTGTTGATCATCGTACTAGACCAAGCCATTAAAATGGCCGTACACTTTTACATGGAACCGGGATATTACGGTCAAATTGAAATTATTAGTCCTTATGTCAAATTACATTATACCCTAAATCCGGGTATGGCTTTTGGAATTCAACTCGGTTCGGATTACGGCAAATTAATCTTAACAAGTTTTCGAATTTTAGCGATGTTTGGCATTGGATATTTTTTATATAAACTAACAGCCAATCAATCAAAACCTTTATTGCTGGTTTGCACAGCTCTTATTTTAGGGGGAGCGATCGGCAACCTAATCGATTCCGTGTTTTACGGGGTTCTACTTAATAACGCACCCTTGGATGCGCCCATGCAATGGTTTCACGGTCAGGTAATCGACATGTTTTTCTTTGATTTTTGGGAAGGCATTCTCCCCACCTGGATTCCAATCTGGGGAGGAACTTACTACTCGACACCGATATTTAATTTTGCCGACGCGGCTATTTTCTGTGGTGTGGTGACTATCTTGTTGTTTCAAAATCATTTGTTCCAACAAGATCAAGAATAAGCAACTGCGATGGGAGGACAATATTTCATATTCTTTGTATTAGCCCTCCTTGCCGAAATCATCGGAACGATCAGTGGCTTTGGGTCTTCCATCCTTTTTGTTCCGTTAGCCTCCTTAGTTCTCGACTTCAAAATCGTCTTGGGGATTACCGCTGTCTTTCATGTATTCAGCAACCTTTCTAAAATCTATTTATTCCGCCAAGGCATCGATCGGAATATCGCCATCAAGCTCGGAATACCCGCCGTACTTTTTGTAACCTTAGGTGCCTGGCTAACGAATTACATTCCCCAAAAAGAAATTGAAATGGGAATGAATATCATTATTTTTTGTTTAGCCCTTTACCTGATGTCGGGCCACCACAAACGACTAAAAGAATCCAACAGCAACCTATACCTCGGTGGAACGGTGTCTGGTTTTTTAGCCGGATTAATTGGCACAGGTGGAGCCATTCGTGGGATCACCCTGGCGGCCTTTAATTTGGAAAAGGATGCTTTTATTGCCACCTCCGCATTAATTGACATGGGGGTCGATTCGAGCAGAGCCATCGTCTATATCGCCAGTGGCTATTTTCACCAAGAACATATCATCCTCATTCCTTTCTTGATTATCATTTCCATCGCAGGGTCTTATGCGGGGAAACGCATCCTTCAATACATACCCGAAAAGGTATTTCAGTACATCGTCTTGGGAGTTATTCTGCTAACTTCCTTACTTCAAGGAATCAAGTATTTTTGGTAAACCTGAACATAAAAAAAGCCCCGATTTTGGTCGGGGCTTTTTCGAACGATTTAAAATCGATTATTTCTTTGGCTTCGCAGCTGGAGCTGATGCCGGAGCTGCCGTAGCAGGAGTCGCTGTTGCAGGAGCAGCTGTAGCTGTTACTGGCTTTGGCGTAATACCCATCTTTTTCAATACCAAATCAGACATGTTCGCATCTGTTGGGTAGTGTAACAAGATTGGAGCCGTTCCCATACCTGCATCGTAGTTGAACACATACGTGTAAGCATTTTCAGCAGCCACCGCGTGCATGTTCTCTTCAACCTTCTTCAATAATGGTTGTAACAATTGCGCTTGCTTCTTTTGCAAAGACGACTGTGAGTTTTGTTGGAACTCTTGGATTGAAGTTTGCAAATTTTGCAATTCTTTTTCCTTGTCTTGCTTGATAATATCAGCTGTCTTTGGATCAGCATTCAACTTTTCATAAGCCGCTAATTTATCTTGGAAATCTTTCACTTTGCCTTGGTAAAGTGTTTCATATTGCTTCTGCGTGTTTTTCAAATCTTCCTCCACTTGCTTAGCTTCCGGCATTTGGCTTAAGATGTAGTCCGCATTAATGAATCCAATTTTAACTTGTGCTTTCGCTGGTAAAATAGCCATTCCGAACACAAGGCTCATAGCTAAGAATAGTTTGTTTTTCATAAAAGTTTAATCTAGTTGTTTTTTGTTTGGTAATCTTTATTATTTTTTCAAATTGGGATCAAGTTCTAAACCCAATTCCTCTAATACATAATCCGAATAATCATGAATGGGATTTGTGTAAATTAAAGCCAATCCGTCATTTGCCTTATCAAAGACAAAATCTAAACGCTTTTGTCGCACCACACGCTCCAAAGCCTTGGATATCTCATCCAATATTGGCTTCATGGCATTCTGTTTTGCTTTAAACAGTTCACCCTCTTCACCAAAAATCTTCTCTTGAAATGCTTTCGCCTCATGATCTTTGGCTTTTAATACCGCTAATCGTTGTTGGCGCAATTCATCTGTCAACAAAAGTTCTTCCAAATGATACTCTTTTTCCATCTGAACTACCGCAGCTTGCTTGTCGGCAACTTCCTTCAACCATGCTTTTGTTTGAACATCCAATGCCGTTTGTACCTTTTGATACTCAGGCATCTTCGAGGTAATAAACTCCGTATCAATGTAGCCAAATTTCTGTGCAAAGGTCCGTTGACCCATGAACAGCATTCCCAAAATTAAGAAAAAAATTGACTTTTTCATTGTGTTAACATCTATCGGATTTGTTGCCCAATTGAAAAGGTAAAGGCTTGACGCCCAAAATCTGAATCCCCAGGTCTTGGCTTATCAAAGGCAAATCCATAGTCAATACCAATCATACCGAAAGCAGGCATAAATATACGTGCTCCAAAACCAGCTGATTTATATAAGTTAAATGGATTGTAATCACTCATGGATGAGAAGTTGTTTCCACCCTCAGCAAATCCAAGTACGAAAATGGTCGCGGAAGGATTCAACGACACTGGATATCTCGCCTCCATCACAAACTTGTTATACGCCACTCCCCCATTTCCATAAGAACCCGACGGTCCAATCACACGATCTTTATACCCACGTAAACCAATGATATCTCTGTTGAATGAGAATCCTTGAACCATACCCGAACCTCCTAAATCAAATCGTTCAAATCGGGTGGTTGGCGCTCCTCCATAGGAACCCAAGAATCCTAAATGGGCTCTCGTGTGTAAGATGAGTTTGCCAAATAATGGGGTAAACCAACTGGCATCTAACATCCATTTATGATACTCAATTAAATTTCCACTCTTGTTCCCACCCAACAAGGAATACGGAGGGGTTAATGAGGCATTTAATGAGAAACTCGATCCCATCCGAGGGAAAGTTGGGTTATCAATACTATTCCGGGAGAAATTAGTCATCAACGTGATCGACGTAGATTTACCTTGTGGGTAAGCCCATGTGTAATAACGATCCACATCAAATTGAGAGAATGCCAATGAATTGCTTAAAGAGAAATAATCATCTGGCCATTTCAATCGCTTGCCTAAACTGAAGGTAATCGAGTTCACGTTAAAGTGGGCATCCAATAAGGAATCAGGAACGGAGTAGGAACTCATTCCATACCCACCATAGCCTCCATATCCGCCGTAGCCTCCATAACCACCGTAGCCGCCCAGGCCGCCACCATAACCACCGCCATATCCTCCCATACCGCTTCCATATCCACCATATCCAGTCGTTCTGAACTGATAAGGGTACGATACGCTTCGATTAAGTGAGATTGAGAAAGAATTTGGCTTCTTACCTCCTAACCAAGGCTCTGTAAAGGTGAAACTGTAATTCTGATATGCCGCTCCATTTGCTTGAAAACGAACAGATAACTTTTGACCATCACCGGCCGGCAAGGGACGCCAGGCACCCCAATTCGTAATATTCTTCGCTGAAAAGTTGTTAAACACAACTCCCAAGGTTCCTACAAAACCGATGTAACCACCCCAACCACCTGATAACTCAATTTGATCGGATGGTTTTTCCTCTACATTGTATTCAATATCCACCGTTCCATCGGGACGAGGTTGCGGGTTGGGTGTAATTTTCTCCGGGTTAAAATAACCGATGGTGGATAATTCTCGGACCGTACGAATAATCGCCGACTTATTAAATTTCTGTCCAGGTAATGTACGAATCTCCCGCATGACAACGTGGTCAGAAGTCTTCGTATTCCCATTCAAAATCACTTTGTTGATCGTCGCTTGCTTCCCTTCGCTAATACGGATTGTCAAGTCAATGGAATCCCCCTCAATGGCGGATTCAACTGGCTCCGCATTGTAATACAGATACCCGTTATCCATGTACACGGAACTCAAGTCATCCCCTGGATTCCCCTGCATCTTCTTGTCTAATTCCTCGGTATTATAAACATCCCCCTTCTTAATGCCAAGTACCATATTTAGGACCGAATCCGGGTAAATGTAATTGCCTTCGAAATTAATGGAGCGGTAATAATATTTCTTTCCTTGAACAAGTTTGATATACAAATCAACGGCATCTTTGTTGACCTTACCAATGGAATCCGATTTAATTTGAAAATCTCGGAAACCCAATTTATTCATGGCATCAAGCAATTTCACCTTATCTTCATCCCATTTCTTCGGTACAAATTTAGATGGCTTGAAAATTCGTCCGAATCGCATCTGCTTCGTATTCTTAATTTTACGAAGTATCAGACTGCGTGATTTTTGGTCGATTCCATCCAGGACAATTTTACGAACCTTAACCTTTTCTCCTTTTTCAATCGTAACAATCAAGGTTGCATTATTCCCACGAAGCGTATCGACACGGATCGTTGATTTCGTCTTGACATTCAAGCGGCCTTTTTCTTGGTAATAACGACGAATGGCTAATTCCAAATTCTTTTTGAGCGTTTCTGTGATGATTTTTCCTTTGTAGGTTTTCACCTTATCACTCAAGCTTTCTTGCTCACCTTTACGAATTCCAATGTAATTGATGGCAAACAAACGAGGACGCTCCTTCAACTCAATCTTCAGCCAAATTTTCTCTCCTTCCACTTTGGAGGCATAAATTTCAACCTCTTCCAAAATCCCCTGATCCATAATTTTACGAATCGCTGTACCAATGGCATCTCCAGGAACCTTGATTTTATCACCCCGCTGAAGACCCGAGATATTAATCATCGAATTTCCATCATAAAATTGCGAACCGCTGACCTCGATATCCACAATTTCATATTCCTTGGGATCTGCCCAAGAAAAACTTGACTCGGACGTAGACGCAGATGAAAAGCGCCGACCGCCTAATACTTGCCCTTGAATGCTTTGTGTCATAAAAAGAACCAATGCCAGCACGATAAAATGTACTGACCAAAATCCTTTTGATTCTTTACTGAAATTCATGTAAATGTCTTTTTTCATTTCTAGGGTCTACCCCTCACGTTTAACTTGTTCACTCGTTTTTCCAAAACGACGCTCCCGCATCTGAAAATCAATGATTGCTTGATGCAAATTAACTTTTCTAAAATCTGGCCAAAACAACTCTTCAAAAATATACAACTCCGCGTAGGCTAATTGCCAAAGCATAAAATTACTAATCCGATGGTCCCCACCTGTCCGTATCATCAAATCGGGATCCGGCATTCCGGCGGTCGACAAATGGGCATTGATCAGTTCCGCGTTGACTGCCTCAGCGGTAATTTCGCCAGTCGCCACCTTGTTGGCAATCTGCTTGGTCGCTTGCGTCAAATCCCATTTACCCGAATACGACAGTGCCAAAACCAAGGTTAAACCCTTGTTTTGAGCCGTCAACTCCATGGCGGAAACTAATTCCTTTTGAGAACTTTTGGGCAAAGAATCCAAATCCCCAATCGCCTTTAAACGAATTTGATTCTTCATCATACCCGGCAATTCGTCGTGAATTGCACTGACCAACAAACTCATTAGAGCCTTTACCTCGGCCTGCGGACGATTCCAATTTTCGGTTGAAAAAGCGTACAGTGTTAAATACTGCACCCCCAATTCTCCGCAAGCTTCAATCGTTTCCCGAACCGCAGCAATGGCATGCCGATGGCCAAAAATCCGATCTTTGAATCCTTGCTGTTTCGCCCACCGACCATTACCATCCATAATAACGGCAATGTGCGCGGGCAGATTGTTTAGATCAATAGCATCTTTCAGATTTTGGCTCACAGCTAATAATTACAAAATACAAGAGACAAAGATAGCTAATCCTGCCCCTTTAACAAAACATTAATCCCTTGGACAATAAACAGAAATCAGCGAATAGGTTATCGACACAGAACTGTGAAGATATTGATCCGTTTTATTCAAGGTTATTGTTTGAGGCTGATCACCCCAAGCAGGCGTTCCATCTAATATATTCGACAACGATTTACTCGTCCCAAACTCCCATTGCAATCCGATCCGATTGCTCAGCTGCGCCTTCACTCCTACCCCAAATGGAATTGCCCAGGTAAAAAAAGTTTTCGGAAAAAGAATCCGATTCGGACCATTTGGCCCCTCGGGACTCACGAACAAAAATCCCAATCCTCCGTAAATAAAGGGGGTCCAATTTCGAATATTTCGATTCGCTTGATAATCCTTAAAGTTATAATCAACTAATCCAGCTAATTCAATTAATGGGCTTGAGAACGATTTTGTAGAATATAAGACCGTCGGCAGCGGGTTGTTCGCCCCATCCCCATCGATACCCGTAAAGGTTAACTTGGCCCGATAAGCAAAAGCTTGTTTGGGCTGAAACCTTACTTGAAAATCGACTGCCGTGTTCAAGGTTTTAAATTGCGCCAACGTAGGTAGCAAATTCCAATCAGACAAATCGCCCTTATACATGTTGCCACCTGCGCCCACCGACATGGACCATCGCTGCGCCTGAACCGAAAATCCCAGGGCCAACAAGCTCAAGAAAAAAATGAGTTTTTTCATTAATTCGGTAAGGGAGGGCAATCAACTTTATTGCGCAAATGGTAAATGATACGCACCTGAGTAGTGAAATATTGATCGGGACCCACCGAAATTTTAGGTGCATTTACAGTAGCTGGAAGCGGGATGCGATTCGCCAAGGTATGTGCAGCATAAATTTCACCAGATCTGTCGGTGTATAACATTCTAGCCCCCGAAACTGACCCGGGTATGATGCTGTTGCGAATATCCGATACGTCATCTAAATAATCCGTTAAAGCGACACGATAGCCAAAATCAAAACCTACATCCATGCTACTGCTTAACTTGTAGCGGACACCCACTCCAAAAGGAATAGAGACACCAAAAAGGGAATAGGCTACTCCTTCATTTTGATAGTTTTGAAGACTTTCTCCTTTATCAGAAAGCCAAGGCCCATTAACGGGATTGCCCGCACTATTAATTTTAGCTATCTCGTGGGCATCAGGCGAATGCAAAAATCCACTAACTCCTAAATAGATATAGGGGGAAACGGTATTTCGCTTCAAATTATTTTCGGCATTACCGCCAATTTCATAAATACCCACCAAGGACATTTCTTTGATATCATTACGAAAATGCAGATTTCGCAAATAATTAGCATCCCAGGAACCCACCGCCGGAAAATAGTTATCATCCCCCGCAATGCGAATGTAATTCAAGCCAAGACTTGCGGAGAAATTAGGCGATAAGTGCCGGGTAATGGTAGCACCCACGTTCCAGCGTGTTGCCTGAGCACCTGCAGTTATGAGCCCTCCAACGGGCAAAAGGTCTCCGATGTAATGCGATGAACCCGCCCCAAATGAAAGGGAACTATGCTTTTTAAACACGGGGAAAGGCGACTTCTTTTTACCTTTTTGGCCTAAAAACCACATCTGAGCATTGGATTCAGGAAGACCCAAACCAATTAGTATAATCAGGATAGCGAGCAGTCGAAACATAGAATAATACCTAGCTTTTTAGCAACAACGAAAATTATCCACGAATGTTGCACGTAAATCAAGTTTCGAAGATAGCAATTAATCTATTGAATCACCAATTGACGCGTGATGCGGCCTCCTTTATTTGAAGTCAAACTCAACAAATAATGACCTGCTGTGAATCCTTGCGCATCAAAATTCACATTGTACGAACCTACCTTTTTAAGGCCCGAATCAATCAATTTCAACTGTTGGCCCTGCAAATCATACAATGCTAATTGGATAGTCATCTCTTCGAAAATACCATATTGCAACATCGTGATACCGCTCGTTGGATTCGGCCAAGGTGCAATTAATTCCATCACAATCGCTTCTGGAAGTGCATCAGGCGAATTACGGTAAATCGGTAAACGCTCAAATGTCGTCTTAAAGATTTGTTGAGTTCGGACATTGTCTAATCCCAAATGATCCCGCAATACCGTGCTATAAACCTGACGATAATCGTAGGTAAACTTCAAATCCCCATTACTATCCAAGGACTTTAAATTTGGATTGGGTCCGATTAAACCTCCTCGAACCGTCTTACCAATGAAAAACATCGGCGCGGCGGTACCGTGATCCGTACCCGCTGTACCATTCTGGTTCACCCGCCGACCGAATTCTGAATAGGTCATGATGCTAATGTAATCCGACAAATTCTGATTGTCCATATCGGTTTGAAATGTTGCCACAGCCTCCGAAATGGTTTTCCACAAATTCGCATGTTGGGTTAACTGATTCGCATGCGTATCAAAACCTCCAATATTCAACAAATAAACGGGGGTCTCCAATCCACCTGAAATCAATTTTGAAACGATCCCAAACTGCCTTCCTAAATTGGATGTGGGATAGCTTACCGTATTTTTTCCTTTGGTCGCTCCGTCCTGAATCACCCCAGCATATTGAATGGATGCTGCTGCGATCTGTTTCAAAAACCCTAATTCATCACCGGCCAAGGTAGCAGGGGGCACATCTTTGTCGGAAGTCGTACCACTCACCAACTGATAAAACAAATTGGGATCCTCAAATACGGTACTAAATCCTCCTTGGTCCGACTGAAAAAGTAGTGATTCCACGGATCCTAATTGAACTGCCATGGGATGCTTGGCTAACGACATTGGAAAATCAGGATAGCGAGTCCTCAAAAAACGGCCCGCCCAACCTTCTTCCAAAACGGTACTGGCATCGGAACCTGTGTTCCAGATGTCGGTTGCCCGAAAGTGCGATCGATTCGGACTCGGGTATCCAATATTTTGAGCAATACTAACTTGGCCCTTGTCATAAAGCTTTTTTAATCCCACCGCTGAAGGATGCAAATACATGCCTTGATCTAATTTCAACGCATCCTCCTTCTTAATCGCAATGGCAGGGCGGGCTGAAAAATACAAATCATCTTCCGCAGGTATGACCGTATTTAAACCATCATTTCCTCCTTGCAATTGAATGATTACCAATACCTTACCCGGCTGAGCCTGAGCGGCATACGCTGATGGTATCTGACCAAAGGCTTTCCCCGTCACACTACCTAAACCAAAACTAAGGCCTCCACTTAAGACAGCCATTTGTTGCAAAAATGCTTTCCGATTGATGTGTTTTTTCATGGCCTAGATTAATTGATATTCAGGTAATCGCATGATTGCTTTCAATAAACGTACGATCCGCGCATCGGCTTGAGGGGTATAGGTCGACCAGTTGGCCACCACCGTACCATCCAAGAGTGTATCCAGCAAAAATTGTCTTTTGGCATCTGAAATCGGAAACAAAATCAACGAGTCGATCACATCATTCACAAAACTCACCGCCTTCTCACTGGAAGAAAAACTCCGAGCATAAGCAATCGCATCCAATTTTCCGGTTACTGCTGTCCCGTTGTAGCGTTTCCCCGTCAAAAGTGAATCGGTAAAACCACCGCGGTAGGAATAGGTCGTCGAACTGATCCAATCCCGTTGCCCCGGCCAACCCGCTACATTCGGAGGTTGGAATAATTGCATTTGCAAGATCTTAGCCATGTCATACAAATTGACCAAATCAGGCGCTTTTACCTGCAAGGCTTTCAAGGAACCTACCATCAATTCCTGCGGATCTTTGATCCGACTTCCTTGAAAATTCGTCTGATAGAAATGATCGGAAAGAAACATAAATCGAAGCAGGGGCTTGATTTCATAATTGTTGGTTCGAAATACAGTGGCCATTTGAGCGACAAATGCTTCATCCGCTTTGTAGTAGATGAAAGTCTTGTACAACTTCCGACAAATAAATTCGGCACAGGCCTTTTGCTCAAAAATCAAATCTACCAGTGTATTCAAGGTATACTTGGCACTCTTCCCAAATACGGTCACATTGGCTTCCGTATACCAGCGGGTTTGATCAAAAACAGCAGTTAGGCCTTTTACTTGCCAGCCCGACAAAACTTTGGCGGCCTGTTTGATATCTGTTTCTGTATAATTCCCAATGCCAAGCGTAAACAACTCCATCAATTCGCGGCCGTAATTCTCGTTTGGCCCTGTTCCCCGACTGTTATTCCCGTCCAAATAAATCAACATCGTGGGATCAATACTAACCTCTTTGACCATTTGCTTGAAGTTGCCAAAGGCAAATTTTCGAAACAATTGATTTTGTTGGTACATGTACTGCGGATAGTTGACCTTATCTCGCTCACAAGAAAAATGATTATGCCAAAACAGGACCAACTTTTCTTGAAAATTCAAACCCTGGTTAACCATACGATCGTTCCACCAATAGGTCAGCTCACGGTACCATTTACCCGCATCCCCTGAATCTTGTTGGGCTTGCGCCGGCAAGGTACTCACCCAGGAATTCGGAGGGGTTGGAATAGCGACATCCGCCAATAGAGCCTTGTCGATTAATTCTTCAAGGGAACCATAACCCATGGCTTGTTGTAACTGGTCTTTGGAGTAACCAAATAGCGTACGAGCTAATAAATGCTTAGCATTCGGTAGGGTGAGTGTGGGCATTAGAGAACTATTATTTCCTACAATTTAAATGGTAAATAATAATTATCAAAAAACTTATAAAACTTATTTCTTAAATTTAATTTCGATGGTCGTATCGGGTTTAGCAAAACGAGTCACTCGAACGCTAAGGCTACCCGATTCCTTTTTAAGCCGCTGAGGAACAGCCACTTGCTCAAAAAAAGTAGAATCTGCTTGATAAAGGTCAATTTTCTTTCGCTTACCCCCTTTTTCTTTGACGACCAAAATGTAATGAATCTCAGATCGGTCACTTGCATCAAAATATTTCTTTCGAATGGCCCCGTCAATTTCCATTTCTCGCACCTCAGATTCCGAATCATACACCTTCTCTGCCCATAATTGGGGTAAAATGGCTTGACCCAGCATTCCGAGACCTACAAGTACAAAGAGGTAAGTAGAGAAATTTTTGGGTCCTCCTTGACCCGAGCCCTCCCCTAACATCCCACCAAAGAGGGGCATTTTGAGTTTCTTGCGCGGAGCTCGACGAGGTGGTGTAGGATAATCAGCCATAGTAAATCTAGATTGAGCTACAAAACAAATGAATTCATCCCGAAATCCGTAAAAATTTTGGATTAATTCTTCGAACATAGCAAGGATAAAAATTCAAATTGGTAAATTGCCAATTAAATTAAGACCAAGCCTAGGTAGGCCCTATTTTACCATGTTTTCAATACTAAGCAAAACCGTTACAAAAATATTTGGTACGAAGTCAGAACGTGACATCAAGGCAATCATGCCGATCGTGGAGAAGATCAAAGAGGAGTATGCACGTTTGCATGTACTTTCGGACGATGCTTTGCGCGCAAAATCGTACGAATTCAAGCAACGCATCGAAGATTTTCTAGCGGATATCGATACGCAAATCAGCTCCTTACGTGAACAAGGTAATGCGACGGAGGACGTAGATGAAAAAGAAACCTATTTCTCGCAAATTGATAAATTAAACGAAGAGCGTAACAAGCAATTGGAAGTCGTTTTATTGGAGCTACTTCCCGAAGCTTTTGCGGTGGTAAAAGAAACGGCTCGTCGTTTTACAGAGAACAAAAAATTAGTCGTAACAGCGACTGTTGAAGATAAATTCATCGCTGCTAAGAAGGCGAACGTGGTTATCGAAGGTGATAAAGCGATTTGGCATAACCAGTGGCTTGCAGCTGGCAACCAAATCACTTGGGACATGATTCACTACGATGTCCAGTTGATCGGTGGTATCGTCTTACACCAAGGAAAGATTTCCGAAATGGGTACGGGTGAGGGTAAAACCTTGGTTTCAACCTTGCCTACTTACTTAAATGCCTTAGCCGGTCGTGGCGTGCACTTAGTCACCGTGAACGATTACTTAGCGAAACGTGA
>JBJTMZ010000017.1:0-6050 GCA_046073805.1 Aquirufa sp. | reverse complement strand
CGGAGGTAATGGTAACAAAGGAGGGACGGGAGGTGCTTTGTCAATCAGCACCACGAATGGTTCCTTGGATTATAGCGGAGTTTTTAGTTCGGAGGGAGGAAATGATTATGGCTGGGTGATTGGGGGTAATGGAGGAAATATCACCTTGAGTGCTTCCGGAGGTTTGAGCCTACGAAATAATGTGAATGCGGGTTTAGGACGGGGATCGAGTTATACGGGTGGAGGAAATGTGACCTTAATGACGGGCAATACGACCCTCACGAGTGGGGGCGGTGTCAACGATGGTTTAGTGGGAGGAGCGATTATTCGTGGGTATAATTTCACCAAAACGGGTGCCGGTGTTCTTAATTTCGGAGGGGTAAATACCTATACGGGAACGACGACGTTAAATGGAGGTAAACTTTATTTAGCAGTTGCTGGGGCGATTCCATCCGGTACGGCTTTGACTTCGAGTGCGGGAACGGAGATTGATGTGGTTGGCAATTCGTTGACATTGGCCAGTTTGGACGGGGGTGCGAAAATCACCAATAGTGTGGGAGGTTCGGTGACGTTGACGGTGGGTTCAAATAATTTGTCGACGAGTCATTCTGGGGTGATTGAGGATGGTTTGGGCCAATTGAGTTTGGTGAAAAATGGGACTGGAACGATGACAGTGACGGGCGCGAATACCTACACGGGGGCTACAACAATAAATGCTGGCGTTTTGAGTGTTGGTCATTCGACAGGATTGGGTTCTGTGCAACAAGGGACAACAGTAAGTTCCGGAGGAAGTTTGGAGTTTTTCGGCGGAATAAATGTGGGAGCTGAAGCATTAAGTTTGGTGGGTGTGGGACCTGGTAGTCGGGGAGCTCTATATAATTTAAGTGGAACGAATAGTTTTGCTGGCGAAATATCGGTGGTGTCAGGCGTACGGGTGACCGTATTTAATGGGACTTTAAATTTGACTGCTTCGAATGTGCTAACTGGCACAAATGCCAGTTTATTGTTTGGTGGATATGGTATTTTGAGTGTGGGAGGAGCCATGAATTTAGGTACGGGTGGAATAACTTATGATGGAGGTGGGAGTATTTATTTATTAGCGAATAATAGTTACAGTGGTTTGACGCAAGTGACCGGTCGGAATGGAACTTTGCGTGCCGGTTCCAATGGCGCTTTGGGTTCAACTTCAAGTGGAATCACAGTAGCTGATCAAGCTGCCTTAGAGTTAACTGGCGGAATCTCGATCCTCGGAAAATCCTTGACGGTATCTGGTTTGGGTGTTGGAGGTAGTGGCGGATCTATCCGAAATGTGAGTGGGGACAATGTGTGGTCTGGGACTATTACCGTGGGCGGAACTGTGGGGATTGGGCTTGGTAGCGACTCGGGTAAATTGAGTTTGACCGGAAGTCCTGCCATTGCTGCCAATAGCTATGGAATGAAGGTCTATGGTTCTCCAGGTGGCGTCGTTGAGTTAGTGGGTGAGGCCTTGTACACCGGCCAAACCGAACTCATCGGGGGGGCTTTGCTATTGGGAAATAACGAACGCATTCCGGATGTAAGTTCGTTGAAATTAAGTGGTGGTGATTTATCGACCGGCGGTTATACGGAAACATTGGCTGAATTAATTCTTAACACGCTCTCGAGTATATCCTTGGGTAATTCGGTGCATGCGTTACGATTTAGTAGTTTGAGCGGATTGTTTGATTTTCATTATTTGATGATCAACGGATGGCAGGGCAGCTATGCAAGTCCGGGATCAACGGGCACTGCGGGGCGGATTTATGTGGGGGCAAATGCAGCCTTATCGCTTGACCGTTTGGGCCAAATGTTTTTTTATCAATCGGGTACAGCAGTTCAATACAATACGTTGCAATTAACGGATGGTGAATTAGTTCCGGGTTCGCTTAAGTTCACAGGTGCCACGGGACATAGTGATGTTCGGATTACTTCGGCTGCGACGAGTAGCAATGGTACGTGGACTTTGACACCCGGTAACGTTTACCGCTTCAATCCTACTGCAGATAATGCGATATTGAGTGCGACAGATTTACAGAATAAATTGGGGACCTATAATTTCGTCGAGGTGAGCACGGTTCGTGCCGGCGGGACTCAGGCGGGGAATATGGTTTTTGAATCTCCCGTAACCAATCTCAATTGCTTGCCTAATGTAAGCAATACCTCTTTTTTGCGGATAACGAGTGGCGGGGTGGTTCAGTTTTATGCTAACATGACCATTCGCACGTCCCAACAGTTTTTATCCTATAATTTGATATTGAATGCTGGGAGTATTGTGCGATTGAATTCCGTGATTAATTTAAGCGGATCGTTCGAAAGTTTTTCCTCGAATACGAATCCTTCGGGAAGGGTGACGATGGTTGTTGGGGGAGATTTGGTGGTCGCGGGAACGGGACAAGTACTAACGAGGGGTTGGGGAAATAGCCAACCGAGTAACGCAGGATACAACGGAGGCTATGGTGGAGCACAGACCTATACGGTTAGTGGCTCGGTGAGTTTGGCGGCCGGAAGTGTGTTCGATGCGACGGGTGGGAGTTCTGTTCGGACTTTTCAGACCACGGCAGGTACGGGAGGTGCTATATCGATAAGTGCCGTTAATACTGTTTTCATGCGTGGATCCGTTGTCTCAAACGGAGGAAATGGTGGCTGGGGTGGTACAGGTGGAGCGATAAGTATCAGTTCAAGCTCGGGTAATATAGATTATGGAGGGGTCTTGAGTTCGGAAGGGGGTAATGATTCGGGTAACATTATAGGAGGTAATGGGGGCAATATCACTTTGAGTGGTGCTGCGGGATTAAGCCTACGAAATAATGTAAATGCGGGTTTAGGAAGGGGAACGAGTTATACGGGAGGTGGAAATGTGACCTTGATGACGGGTAATACGACCCTCACGACTGGGGGCGGTGTAAACGATGGTTTGGTGGGAGGAGCGATTATTCGTGGGTATAATTTCACCAAAACGGGTGCCGGCGTTCTCAATTTTGGAGGGGTAAACACGTATACGGGAAGTACGACGGTGAATGCTGGAAAATTGGTATTGAATGTATCCGAAGCGATTTCGAGCAAGAGTGATGTCACGTTAGCGGCCAATACGATTTTGGATTTGAATGGATTTAGCAATACAGTTGCCTCGATTACGGGGGTCTCCTCGGCAAAAATCACGAACAGTAGTTCGAATGCGAGTACCTTTAAATTTGGGACGAATAATTCGACTTACGATGGCTTAATTGAGGATGGGGTGGGGGTTGTCCATTTGGAAAAAGTGGGGGCGGGAACAACTACATTGGCCACGACGGCGAATACCTATACGGGTTTGACTCGGATTAGTGGGGGTAATTTGGCCATTAGTCATGTCTCTTCGTTGGGATCCACGAACGCTGGAACAATTGCAGATGGGGGGGGATTGCTCTTGAATGGTGTAACGGTATCGGGGGAAGCATTGACATTAGGTAATTTGCCAACGATAGGTGTTTTGTATGCCAGCACAGGTACGAATGTTTGGAATGGAACACTTATGTTAACGGCAGCGTCATCAATTTATGTTAATTTAAGTTCAAGTTTAAGTATCAATCCACAGAGCGGTCCTGCGATTCAGGGGACAAATACGAACTTGACGTGTAATGTTTATGGAAGCTTAGATATCAATGGAGAGATTGCGACAGGGCTTGGGACATTGACCAAGAACTATACGGGAATTCTAAATTTGAATACGGCGAATTCCTATACGGGATTAACGACCTTGGCGTCGGGTCAAACCATTTTGAAAAACGATTTGGCTTTAGGTTCAAATTCAGCCGGAACGGTCGTTGCATCAGGGGCAAATTTAACGTTGGATGGAGCTTTGAATGTATCTGGTGAGACCCTCAGCATCACGAGTAATGTGATTACGGCCAATGGCGCGTTGTTGACCAAAAACGGGGCGAGTAGCTGGTCGGGGAATATCAGTTTGGCGGGCACGGCGGTCAATTGGAATACGGAGTCGGATTTGACGGTTTCGGGTGCCATTACGAATGGGAGTACCTTGTGGACCGTGGGGCGAACGACGGGGTCGACGGGGAATCTAATCGTGAATGGAATTATTTCGGGGTCGGGGGGCTTGGATAAAACGGGTTTGGGCCAAATGACGCTGAACGCGGCGAATACCTATACGGGCCTGACTCGAATCACGGCGGGACGTTTGGTATTGGGTGGGAATCAAGTGATTTCGAATGCGAGTAATGTGTATTTTAATGGGGGTACTTTGAGTACGGAGGGCTATTCGGAAACGCTGGGGCAATTATTTATCAGTGATAATTCCACCTTGCAATTAGGATCAGGGGCTCATGCGATCAATTTTGCTTCAGCCGGGACATTTACGACAGGAAAGACCTTGACCGTAAACGGATGGGATGGCGTATATAGTATTGCGGGAAGCGGTTCTTCTCCGAGTTTAGATAATTCGGGGATGTTGAAGACCACGTCCACGAAATTTGTTTCCTCGAATGGCGTCTTGCGCTCCTCAGGCGTTATAAATCAGTATGGGCAGCTTCGCGTGTCTGGCCAAAGTGGAACTTCCGGAAACTTTTTTGTAGGCTCCACGTTAAGTGCTGGTGCGTTGAATCAAATTAAGTTTTTTAATGCGACTGCAAATACCACGCACTTTTCGGTGCAGTTGGGGACCAATGAGGTCGTCCCTGATTTTACGAGGTAGGGGTAGACGCTGCCGGGGTCGCAGACCCCGGCAGCGTCACCGCCACAACGATCTATTTAAGATTAAAGTATGCGTGTCCGCGCGATTATCAGGTTGTTTTTAAGCTAGAATGGGGGCAGGCAGTTTATCAAGTTCTTGGATAAATATGATAAGATAGCAAAATAAAAAGTCTTCTGGTATTCAGTGGAGGTCGAATTATCTAGAAAATGATAATCGAAGTGAGGGAGATACTAAATTGGACTTTGGCTCGTTAGCGGAGTGACGCTGCCGGGGTTGCAGACCCCGGCAGCGTCTATACCTGTGCTTTCAAGAAATGCACAATAACCTCCAATCCTTTCTCAAAATGATCGTTATTGGGAATAACGATATCGCAAGAACGTTTGTGTGGACGAATATAGGCCTCGTAAGTGGGTTTTACATGGTATTTCCAACGGTACATCACGTCCTGTAAATCATAGCCGCGTTCCTCATTGTCGCGTTTGATGCGGCGCTTCAACTTCACCTTATCCTTGGCATCAATGAAGATTTTCAAATCCAACAATTTGGCAACTTCTGGAAAGTGAAAGACAAAAATCCCTTCCACCACTAAGATTTTGCGGGGATGGAAATGTAATAAATCTGGTACTTTCGTGGAATTGTTGAATGTATATTCCGGCCGAGTTACGACTTCGCCTGAACGTAATTTTTCAACATCCGCCGCAAAAGCTTCGTCATCAATCGCACCTGGCAAATCGAAGTTCTCGATACCATTATGGTCTTTGGTCTGATGCTCAATCGGACGATAATAATTGTCCTGCGATAATAAACAGATTTCATCAGCCGGAAACTGCTCCATCAAGCGCTTCAAAAAAAGCGTTTTGCCCGAAGCACTACCTCCCGTAATTCCGATAATAAATGGTTTGTCGATGTTGCTCATATAAGCTACAAATTTGCGAAAAGCATCGCTAGGAATCAAGCCTCAACGAACGAATTTTACATAATCAGCCTCATGGTCTTTGGATGTCTGAAAGTCGACGTGCATGTCTAAGTCCCGAAATAATTGAATTAATTCATCCAATTTAAATAGGCGTTTTCCACATCCCTCATGAATTTCGCCCGTAAGGATTTCTTCCATAATTACACAGCCATCCAACTTCAAAACGCGATCGATTTCTTGTAACACGCTGGCAGGGTCCTCCATTTCATGTAAGGAATTTAGCAGCCAAACTTGGTCCACCGAAACCGCTGCTAAAGGAATGGCTGATGCTTCCGCATGTAGTATTTGTATGGGTGTTCCGACACGAGTTTGATAATGATTTTCAAAATAAGACAAACCTTCCTCGACATCCGGCCAGTTTAAAACATCTTTATTCGGGTCCAATAAAAG
>JBJTMZ010000016.1:0-4082 GCA_046073805.1 Aquirufa sp. | reverse complement strand
TACAACCACATTCGGTTCTATATGAGGGTTGGCAACCTAGTCGATTGTACAATGGAGGTTCTATTTATCCCTTTCCATTAAATCAGCTGCTTGTTCGCGGTAGTCTTCGTCGGCTTTTCCCTGATGTATACCAAAAGATTTACACACATTTCTTAAGAAAATACCTCAGAGAAAATCAAATTGATGCCTTTTTAGCCAATTATGGCCCTTTGGGTGCGAATATCTATGAGGCATGCCTGGAAGCGGGAATCCCATACTCCATCGTGTTTTTGGGCTTTGATGCGAATGAGAAAAAGACGTTGACGCAGTACCAGGCCGACTACCGTGCGATGCTCCCCAAGGCAAAATCGGTCATTGTTGTTGCGCAATCCATGCGAGCCAATTTAGAGGCAATCGCTGGGCCGCTGACCAATCTGCATTTCATCCCTTGTGGCGTGGATACGGAAAGATTTAAACCAGCTGGTTCGAAAAATGACTCAATCACCTTCATTTCTGTCGCGCGCTTTGCGGAGAAAAAAGGACCCATTCATAGCTTGAAAGCTTTCGTGGAGGTATTCAACGAAATTCCATCTGCCCGATTACTTATGGTCGGCGATGGTCCCATGTGGGAGGAAGCCAAAACCTTTGTCATAGAAAATCAACTTGGAAATCACGTGACATTTCTGGGGCCTAAAACCCAAGACGAATACTTGCCACTTTTACAGGCAGCCCATGTTTTCATCCAACATTCCATTATCACCCAAGCGGGGGATTCAGAAGGGACACCGGTAGCAATTTTGGAAGCGGCAGCATGCGGATTGCCCACGGTTTCTACGCGACATGCTGGAATTCCCGATGCGGTCATCGAGGGAGAAACGGGAATTCTGACCAACGAGCATGATATCAAAGGCATGGCGGAGGCCTGTATTTTTCTAGCGAAAAACCCTTCAGAAATAGATAAAATGGGCATCGCGGCTCGGAAACACGTGGTTGAGAATTACGATGTGGTGAAGCTGAGTCAAAAAATCAAAACTATTTTAAAATAAGTGTATTTTTGTTCCTTATTCGAATAATGCATGGGAATCGTCATACGGCAAAGTCTTAAAGCCTCCATCGTCACCTACCTAGGGACGGCGATCGGGACGTTCAATGTCATTTTCCTTTATAATCAGTTTTTAAATCAAGACGAAGTTGGCCTAATTGCCGGCGCCTTGGTCAGCATCCCGCTCATCTTTGCCTCCTTTACACAGTTGGGCATCCCCCAACTCGCCGTTCGGTTTTTCCCGCATTTCGATGATCCCGAAAATGGCCACAACGGTTTTTTTAGCTTCTTGTTATTGGCACCTTTGTTTGGTTTAAGTCTATTTACCTTGGGCTACCTCGCCTTGCGCGAAACCTTCAATGCGATTTATGCGGATACTTCGCCCTTGCTTCCCAAATATTTCTATTACATCATTCCCCTGACCGGAAGTTTTCTGTACATGGCGATCTTGGAAGCCTATGCGCGGGTGCATTTACGGATAGTGGTACCGGCAATTATTCGGGAATTGTTGCTCCGGCTTTCCAACTCGGCATTGATCTTGGGATTTGGCCTTGGCTATTTGAGTCTAGACCAATTGGTTTTGGGCATAACGCTTTCATATTTATTTGCGGTTATCGGTTTATTGATTTACATCAAGCAATTAAAGCGTTTCTACACGCGGCTGGATTTCTCCTTTCTACGGAAACCGGTCTTCCACGAAATGTTGCAATATGGCGGTTGGGTGATTTTAGCAGGCGCCAGTTTTACCTTAATCCAACACGTCGAGAAGCTAATGTTGCCTGCTTATGCGGGTGGTTTGGGCACAACGGCCGTTTTCGACATCAATTCCCGCATGGGCTTGATGATCGCCATCCCACGCAATGTCATTGCAGCGATCAGTACCCCCATTTTAGCACAGGCCTGGAAGCGCGAGGACTTTGGTCAGATTGCAGATATCTATAAAAAATCCTCGGCCAATTTATTGTTGGTCGGCTGTTTTCTGTTCCTCGGTATCTGGTGTAACCTCGATTTTATCTACCAAATCATCCCCAACCATGAGGTTTATGAAGCTGGTAAATGGGTGGTTTTAATGGTGGGAATCAGCAAGGTGATCGACATGGGAACGGGCTTAAATTCGGAGATTTTGATCAACTCGAAATACTACCGTTACGACCTGGCCTTTTACCTGATTTTAGCGATTGGAATTATTATCGGAAATTTAATTTTTATCCCGATGTATTCTTACAACGGGGCTGCCTTGGCATCGCTTCTCGCTTTGGGTGGCTATAATGCCATCAAGTATTTTTTCCTCTGGTACAAAATGGGCTTACAGCCCTTCGACCGAAATACAATAGGCATACTCATCTTTTCCTTGATCATTGGCGCAGTGGTATTGGCCATTCCCGTATTGGGCAATAATTGGTTTTTAAACGTCGGCGTACGTTCAGGCGCCATTACCTTGTTGTTCACTTGGGCTTGTTGGGGCTTTAATTTATCCCCCGACATCCGTCAGTTGATCGAAAATAAATTTAAGAAATGAAGTTGATGTCCTTGGCGGGGGGATTGCCGCATTATTACAATTTAGTATTGAATAAGCTCCAAAAAGAGATGGGGGTAGAGGTGTGTGTGGTGGTGCCTTCGACCAAAGGAGCGACCTTAGGAGCCGGGGTATTTGAGAGTAAGGACGGCATTGAGTTCAAGGTATTTTACCAAGAAGAGTATACGACCTATTACGGCAAGAAGTTTTTCAAGGGCTTAAAGGAATTAATCCTGCAGGAAAAACCGGATGTATTGATGGTAAATTGGCCCTATCAGGCAGCCTTTGTTTTTTACCCCGGTTGGTACAATTTCTTACGACGGAACAATGTTGCCTTGGTTTCCAAGGAGATTCCTTTCCAGGTACCGCATTATGAGGAGGCAATCTCCTATTATTTGAATGGTGGGGGTGTGACGGAGAATAACCAGGCGCACCAACAAAACCAATCGATTTTGGCTCGGATCAAATTCATGATTGTTCGTGAGACGCGTCGGCTGTTCAGCAATTTAGTCGATGCGCATATCAACTACCTGGATGAGGCGGTGGCGATGCATGCTTCTTATGGAGTTCCGGCAGAAAAAGTGTTTGTGACGGCGAATTCGCCCGACACAGATGTGATTTTTGAGCATGTAGAGGCCTTAAAGGAGGTCAAATCGAATCCTTTCCGCTTGTTGCACATTGGTCGTTTAGTGAAATGGAAGCAAGTAGACGTTTTAATTGAGGCGGCGATTGCTTTGCATGCGAAATACCCACAGACAGAACTAGCCATCGTGGGAGATGGCCCGGAATTGGAGGCCTTAAAAGCGCAAGCCGCAGGACACGATTTTATTAACTTTCACGGGGGTATTTATGACATGCGTGAATTAGGCCAAATCACTTGTGAGGCGGGCATCTATGTCTTGGCTGGGATGGGCGGTTTATCCATCAATGAAGCCATGTGTTTTGCGAAACCCGTGATTTGCTCGGTTGCCGATGGCACCGAAAAACGCTTGGTGCGCGAAGGCTACAATGGACACTTTTTCGAATCGGGCTCGGTGGAAAGTTTGGTTTCAGTCATCGAGAAACTATTCGCTCATCCGGAGCAAATTGCCCTGATGGGAAAACGATCACAAGAGATTATCCAAAAGGAGATTAATATTCATACGGTTTTAGGGAACTACATGGAGGCGTTTAGGTATGCGATTGCGAAGCGATAACATACAGTCACTAGTCGCTAGTCCGAAGATGTGCTATTTTTGATAACCCCAGGTTTTATCTTGGGGGCTTCCACCTGCAGAATCCCTAGGCTAAAGCCTAGGGTTATTCTTACCTTTTACTTCTTAATTCTTAACTCATTTCCCTATCTTTGTCCCTAATTATCCTCACAAAGATTCCCACATGAAAGTAATTCAGGTTGTCGGGGCACGCCCCAATTTCATGAAAGTAGCCCCGCTGCATCGTGCCATTCAAAATCTTCCCGGTTGGACCTCCAAAATCGTACACACCGGCCAGCATTTTGATGCCAAAATGAGCGACGTTTTTTTCACGCAATTGGAACTCCCTAAA
>JBJTMZ010000015.1:0-3318 GCA_046073805.1 Aquirufa sp. | reverse complement strand
CAAAGTACTCGCAAATGGTAAATCCACATTCGCTTTCTTATCGATATTCGGTGCGAGAATCGACCCAATAGGCCCTGCGACCGGTTGGTGATAACTATGCCCCCCACTCCTTCGATACACGGGACAAGTATTAAAACAAGCCGCACAACGAATGCACTTCAAAGAATTCTTGTATTTCGGATCGGCCAATTGACGCGTCCGACCGTTATCCAATAACACAATGTGCATCTCCTGCCCTGCTTGCGGCTTGTGAAAATGGGATGAATAGGTTGTAATCAATTGCCCCGTCGCACTGCGTGCCAGCAATCGCAAAAACACGGCAAGGTCCTTGCGCTGAGGGATAATCTTCTCGATACCCATGCAGGCGATATGGACTTTGGCCAAATGCGCTCCCATATCCGCATTACCCTCATTCGTACAAACCACAAACTCACCCGTCTCAGCGACCGCAAAATTCACGCCAGTAATAGCTACTTCCGAAGCCAAAAAATGCCCACGAAGATGCTGGCGCGCCGCTTCCGTCAAAAACTGAGGATCCTTATTTCCCTTAGGGGTTCCCAAATGTTGGTGAAAAGTCTCCCCCACATCTTCTTTTTTCAGGTGTATCGCCGGCAACACGATGTGACTCGGTGCCTCCTCCCGAAACTGAACGATGCGCTCCCCCAAATCCGTATCCACGACCTCGATTCCCTTTTTTGCCAGGTAATCGTTCAGGTGACATTCCTCAGTCAACATCGATTTACTTTTCACGAGTACCTTCGAACCTTGCGCCGCAATAATTCCATGCACAATCGCATTATGCTCCGCCGCATCCGCAGCCCAATGGACTTTAATGCCATTCGCCTGCGCTTTGGCCTCAAAGGCTAAAAGGTAGTCACCTAAATTCGCAAGCGTATGATCCTTAATCTGCGAAGCATGCTCCCGCAAGGCCTCCCATTCCGGCAATACCTTCGAAGCCTTATCCCGTTTCGCACGCACAAACCACAAGGTCTCATCATGCCAATCCGTCCGTTCCGCATCCGCAATAAATTTCTCCGAAGCCTCCGCGTGATTAAGCATGATTCAATATTTCAACAATGTGTTTCACCTGTACCTTAGATCCCTGACGCCTCAAAATCCCCTCCAAATGCATCAAACAAGAAGTATCCGCCCCAACAATGTATTCCACCGCATTTGCATCATGTTCCCGGATCCGATCCTGCCCCATCTTCACGGAAACCGCCTCCTCCGAGACACAAAAAGTTCCTCCAAATCCACAGCACTCATCCTCCCGTGCCGGCATCAATACCTCGACACCCTCAACCAAAGAAAGTAAATCCTGTAATTTCGAGAAGGGTTTTTCATTTCGCTCCGACATCGAGCTTAAGCGCAATCCACGCTGACCATGGCAACTCTGATGCAATCCCAACCGGTAAGGGAATTTGGCCTCCAACGATTTGACCTTCAACACATCCGTCAAAAACTCACAAATCTCATAAACGGATTCGCGGATTTTCGCCGAAGGATGATGCTCCTTTAGATGCAAGACACAGGAACCCGACGGCCCCACGATGTAATCAAATCCCTCAAAATTATTCGTAAAATTCGTATCGCAACCCGTTGTTTCAGACGCAAAGCCCGAGTTAGCCATCGGTTGGCCGCAACATGTTTGATCCCTCGGAACGATCACCTCGCAGCCTAGTTTCTCCAACAATTCCAAACTCGCCACCGCTACCTGCGGATAGAATTGGTCAATGTAACATGGAACAAACAGCGCGACACGCATCTTAATATCGTTTCAATTGTATTAAATTCTTCGGTAAGTCCCCGGCATAAACCATCAAGGCGGCTCCCAAGGCACTCGCTTGCGCTACCTCCGCGGCATAAACCGCCACATCGGGTAAGGCATTTGCCAACAAGCGCATGTACCACTCGTTCTTGCTAAAACCTCCGTCAACCAGCAATTGTTTGACAGGGGCATCCTTCAACAACAAGTTTAAACTATAAAGCTGTTGGCCGACCAAATCTACCATGAATTGATCATACGCCGAAGTTAAATCTGGGAAATCAGCTAAATTTCTGGCGGCAAATGCACATTCATAGACAGTCGAAGCCAAGGGCTTCAATTCAAAGACACGTTCACTGAACCGACAATCCCGAAAGGAGCCACCAAAATGCGCTTCCATTCTCGCCACCTGCTCCTCATGAAAATGCCCACCAAACAAACGTGATGCTTTGACTGGCTTACCATTTGGCTGCAAATAGCACAAGACATCATTCGCTAATTCGTCTGCCGTCAAAGGCGATTCATTAAAGGGATGCATCGCGATGCACCAAGTACCTGTCGACAACAAAACAAAATCCTCCTCAACCGACCGCAAATAGGGAACCAATGCTGCCGAGGAATCGTGAAGACCAAGGCCATAATTAAACCCATCTATTTCGAAATAAGGAGATGTACCCATCGGCGCGAGCTTATCCTGTATCTTAGAAACCCAAGGATGATACTGACCCAAATCAAAATCCCACAAGGCGGTATGACATCCAATAGATGTTATTTCAGAAACGAGTTGGCCCGTAAACAAAGAAGCCAAGTAATTCGGAAAATGCAGGGCCTTAAATACCTCCGACCAGAAAGACCGATTCATGCTCTCATAGACCTGTAAACCCGAATTTAAATTCCCCAAAATCGGCGATGCTGTTCTGCGCGCAAATTCCGCTTCCCCACCAAACTCCATATACGGGAAAGGTTTCGAAACCGGTTTTAAGTAATTATATAGAGGAGCTACGGGATCACCGGCGCGATTCACGTAAACAAAGGAGGCTCCATAAGCTGAAAAATTCAGACCGATTAATTCGAATTCCGACATTTGGCAGATCTCCGTAAAGCTCGTCACAATCCAATGCTGAAGTGCCCCTAAATCTTCACAGGCAAATCCATCCTCGTCCTCAATCTCAGGGAAAGTCTGCTGCTTTTCAAACACAATATCAAACGAAGTATCCCAGAGAAAGACCTTCTTATTCGTCTTTCCTATATCAAATACCGCGATGACTGGTGTCCTCAAACCCATCTTACAATCCCGTCGCTACTGTTTTGGCGCCTCTCGACTTGATCAATTGCTCCCGCATTTTCTCCTGACGGAACAAGGCAATTGGATCCAGAGCTCCACCCAATTCCAAACGCGCTTGCGCCACCAAGGCACGAACATCCGTACGGAAAACGGCTTGTAAAATCTCCTGGCAACGAACCACATCATTCGCCTCACGTGCCGCTTCCAATGCCGCACGATCCACCAATAATGCCTGCGCATAAGCGATTTGAATCGCTTCCACAGATTG
>JBJTMZ010000014.1:0-4510 GCA_046073805.1 Aquirufa sp. | reverse complement strand
AAGGGTCACCAAGTAGGATATTTGAATGGCATCTACGGAGGTTATCAATGCATCCGCTGGGATCCTGTTCGTAAAGTATATTTTGGTGCGACCGAGTCGCGGAAGGACGGTCAAGCAGCTGGATACTAAAAGAATATGACCCAAAAACTGATATTCAAACGTGTATTTACGGGCCACGAATGGCTCGAAAACCAGGCAATTTCATTCGAGGACGGACAGATTAAATCCATGCAGATGGAGACGGGTGGCGTGTCGGAGGGATTCCTGGTTCCTGGGTTTATAGATTTACAAGTTTATGGGGGCGGGGGAATTCTATTCTCGAATCATCAAACGGAGGAGGCAATTCAGTCGACCTTTCAGGATCATTCAAGGAAAGGTACGATTGCCTTTCAAATTACGCTGAATTGTTCTCCGAAGCCCGCGATGTGGCAAGCGATTGATGCGTGTAAATCCTATCAAGGGAAAGGCTTGGTCGGGCTTCATTTAGAGGGGCCATTTTTTAATCCTGTCAGACGCGGGGCGCATCAAGAGGCCTTTGTTCAAAAGCCCACGAAGGAATTTGTGCAGGAAATCATTGATCGAACACAAGGTCTGCCGACCTACATGACGATTGCCCCTGAGATGTTTGAAGCCGAGGTATTGGACTTGTTGAAAAGCAGTCCCATCCTGTGCTCGATGGGCCATTCGGATGCGACGTATGAAGTGGCCCAACAAGCTGGAATCTCTCGAATCACTCATTTATTTAATGCCATGTCCCAATGGCAGAGTAGAGCGCTCGGTTTGGTGGGAGCTAGTTTCCGCTCGGATGCTTGGACGAGTATTATTGCGGATGGTTTGCATTGCGATTTTGAATCTTTGCGTTTGGCGAAGCAATTGAAAGGCGATAAATTGTTTTTGATTACCGATGCGGTGACCCATGACGAGTCGGGCCCCTACATCTTCAAAAAAGTGGGCAATCGCTTTACCAATGACGATGGCGTACTTTCGGGTTCCGCATTAACCATGGATGAGGCGATTCGAAATTGTGTTCAAAAAGCGGAAATCTCGATCGAGGAGGCCGTTCGCATGGCCACACTTTATCCTGCCGAAGTTGCGAATTTGACTAATTTGGGAAGTATTGAGGTAGGGAAACGTGCTTGCTTTGTTCACTTGAATGATGCTTTAGAGGTTCAGCAAGTTTGGTATGATGGGGAAGCTTTGATAAATTAGGGCATGATTCATTTTCCCTCGAAACAACCCCAGGTTCAAACGACGATTTTCACGAAAATGTCCCAACTCGCTTTGGATGAGGGGGCGTTTAATCTATCCCAAGGTTTTCCAGGATTTGATTGTTCGGAAGAGTTACAGGAGCTTCTGAAATTTTATTCCAAAGGACATAATCAATATGCTCCGATGGCCGGTGTGCCCGTCTTACGCCAAAGCATCGCCGCCAAAACCCACGATTTTTACGGCATCGACATGGATGCCAATACCGAGGTAACTGTGGTTTCAGGCGCAACTGAAGCACTTTTTGCGGCCATTCATTGTTGCGTTTCTCCAGGGGATGAGGTGATCATGTTCGATCCATCCTATGATGCCTATGACCCCATCGTTCGTTTGGCTGGAGGAGTTCCTGTTCATATTTCTTTAAAGGCCGATGATAATTTTCGGATTAATTGGGAGGAATTAGCTGCCAAAATCACGGATAAGACCCGCGCGATTATGGTCAATACGCCGCATAATCCGACGGGTTCGGTTTGGGCCATGGAAGATTTAGATGCCTTCGCGGATGTTGTCAACGGAACAAATATATTGATCGTCTCGGATGAGGTTTATGAGCATATCGTTTTTGATGGTGCCCAGCATGCTTCCGTATTATTACATCCTGAATTGCGCAAACGCAGTTTTGTCTGCGGGTCCTTCGGGAAGACCTATCACATTACCGGTTGGAAAATGGGCTACTGCCTCGCACCGGAGTACCTGACCAGCGAGTTCCGTAAACTACATCAATGGGTAACTTTTTCGAGTGCGACGCCCCTGCAATATGCCTTAGCAGATTATTTGAAAACGCCAGCGCATTATGTAGGATTGTCGGATTTCTACCAACAAAAACGAGACTTATTTGCCTCTTTCTTCACCGATTCCCGTTGGAAGATTTTACCATCCAAAGGTAGTTTTTTCCAATGCCTCGATTATTCGGCGATTAGTGATGAGAAGGATGTGGATTTAGCGGTACGCCTGACCAAGGAACTAAAAGTTGCTTCTATTCCTGTTTCCGTCTTTTATGAAACACCTCCAGCTGATCGCATATTGCGCTTTTGTTTCGCGAAAAACGACGATATGTTGCAAGAAGCGGCCCAAAGGCTCGCAAGCTTATAGGTATTTCAACGCGATAGCTTCTCCGATTTGAGTCAGGTATTTCGCCGCATTTTCCATGGCATCCGTTGGACTCTCCGCGATATCTGTGATGCTGTAAACTTCTCTCGGATCCAGAAATAAAGGAATGCGTTCCGGATCCTCAAACAAACCACAAACTAAAATCGATTGCTTTAATTGCTTGTCGGCCCGGTCGACAATGTTGGATACCAATTTCCCCGACCAGCTTTGTTGGTCAATTTTACCTTCCCCCGTAATCACAAAATCTGCCTTGCGAATAGCCCGGTTGATGTGCAATTTATTCAACAACCATTCAGCTCCTGGTTCCATCCGCGCGCCTAAAAAATACATCGCACCGGCACCTAATCCGCCTGCCGCTCCGGCGCCAGGGGTATCGGACGGTAACCATTGACTAACATTAATTAGACCTTTGTCTAATTGTTTAATTGTAGTAGCGTTCGCCCCCTTTTGTTTTGCATACACATGGGCTGCTCCGTTGGGGCCATGGAGCGGATTGCTCACGTCACTTAATACGATGAACTGAATGCTTGGGTATGGATTTGTACCTTTGATGTCGGCGATTTCGCTGAGATTTTCACCAATAGCCGTTAATTGTGCTCCTTTTTGATCGATAAACTGATATCCAAGTGCCGCCGCCATTCCGATCCTCGCGTCATTCGTGGCGGATCCTCCGATGGTCAACACAATGGTTGTTGCGCCTGCATCTGCGGCATGGCGAATTAATTCCCCGGTTCCATAGGTACTCGTTTTCAAGGGATTTTGTTCCTTTTTGGCGAGTAATCCCAATCCAGATGCGCGCGCCATTTCGATGTAGGCGGTTTTTTGGTCGGCCAACCATAAATATTCCGCCTGAATGGGTCGAAACAAGGGGTCGTTCACTTGAACAGAAATCCATTGACCTCCATGAATTTGTTGGACAACTTCCAATGTTCCCTCCCCACCATCCGCTAATGGAATGCATTGGATGCTTGATTTTTTTCGCCTTGCCAGAATACCTTGTGCAATGGCCTCGGCAGCAGCTTGTGCGCTTAAGCTTCCTTTGAATTTATCGGGACAGATTAATATGTTCACAACTTGAATTTAATGGCTCAATTTACTGACAATTCTTTACTTTTGTGCAGCTAAAACAAACCCATGAAATACCTCGCATTTCTTATCGGTCTTTTCTTCCTCGCGTCTTGTACGCATCAACCCGATTTACAGGGATTCGATGCGGAGGCGTTTAAAAAGGACCGTGGGGCATGTGCTGGGAAACGAGGCCAGCAACTCGCTTGGTTAAAAGCGCATAAAATGACCTTCCGCGGCGTTACTTCGAACAACATGGAGGATATTTTGGGGAAACCCGATATCCAACAATTAGCGGATCGTAACCAAGAATATTACATCTATTTTCTAGAACCGGGACCGCATTGCAACCAAAAGGCCTCGCAAGCGAAGTCAATCGCCTTCCGTTTCAGTGCCATGGGCATTGCAACCGAAGTGACCTTCCAACAAGGGATTCCGCTCTAATTTAACGTCTTCTTTTTCCGCGAGGAATTACTTTGGAACTACGTGCTCCGCGTGGCATATCGCGCTTGCGTGAGCGGTTATTCGCATAAGCTCCCGCTCCTCGCATGCCAACCATCTCCAAATCGATTGTTCGCTTCGCCAAGTTGGTATCCCGAACTTTAACCTTCACCGCATCCCCAAAAGTAAATACGCGGCCGTTTGATTTACCCACAATTCGATAATTTTCTTTATCTAAATCATAGAAATCATCGTTCAAATCCACCATGCGAACCAAGCCCTCACATGAAGTATCCCCGATTTCCACGAATAAACCAAACTCGGTTACTCCAGTGATGATTCCGTCGAAGATTTGTGGCTCATGCAAACTCATGTATTCCACTTGCTTGTATTTGATGGATGCGCGTTCTGCATCGGCCGCTAATTTTTCACGGTCTGATGAGTGCTTACATTGAATCTCCAAAGGTGCACGCTCCGGAGAAGCCCCTCCATCCACATAATGTTACCATAAGCGGTGTGTCATCACGTCTGGATAGCGACGAATCGGACTCGTAAAGTGCGAATAAAACGGAAATGCCAAACCAAAGTGTCCAATAGCATCCGTACTGTAACGTGCCGTGGACATTGT
>JBJTMZ010000013.1:0-4274 GCA_046073805.1 Aquirufa sp. | reverse complement strand
AAATCTTACGTAAAAATTAAATGCTTCGTTGGCGTACGGTTTCGAAAATCACAACGCCTGCCGCCACAGATACGTTTAATGAACCGACCTGACCACTTTGTGGGATAACCGCTAAATCATCCGATTTACGAATAAGCTCGTCGGAGATACCATCTTCTTCCGATCCCATGATGATGGCAACTGGGCCGCTGTAATCCACGGCATACACAGAACTGCGTCCTTTTTCGGTACAGGCTACGACTTTTAGGCCCGCGTTTTGAAGGTAATCGACGGTTTGCAAAAGGCTATCTTCCCGACAAACCGGAATGAAGTTCAGCGCACCCGATGATGTTTTCATCGCGTCTCCATTGATTTGTGCCGCACCGCGGGCTGGAATGACAATGGCATGCACACCTGCACATTCCGCTGTACGAGCAATCGCACCAAAATTACGTACATCGGTGATTCGATCTAAAATCAGAATGAATGGCGTTTGTCCCTTTTCGAAGGTATCAGCAATCACATTTTCCAATTTGGCATAATGGATAGCCGAAACGAAAGCAATGGCACCTTGGTGATTCTTGCGCGTAATGCGATTCAGTTTTTCCAAAGGAACCTTTTGAACTTGGATTCCTTTTTCACGTGCCAAATCCAAGATTTCGGTATTCCCTAATTCCCTCTGTACAAGTAAACGATCGATTTCTTTTCCTGATCGTAGCGTTTCCAATACGGATTGTACCCCGAAAACGAACTCCTTGTTTTCGGTTTTTGGACTTGTAAAATGCCTAAATGGGCGCTTGAAAGGCTGTCTTGATTCGTTTTCTTCTGACACGTTGATTGCTGTAAATTTGACACGAAGGTCGGCATTTTTTTTCAAATCATCTGTCTGAATGTCAAATTAAGCCGTGGTTCGGTGATTTTTTTTGATTTAGGCAATTGGTGAATCCAATGCGATTGAGTTGTTCCTTGCATCAACAACAGGCTTCCCGGGGCTAATTCGAGACTCACTTTTTCCCGGGTCTGCTTGTGCTTGAATTCAAATTTACGAGCTGCTCCTAAGCTTACGGAAGCGATACACGAGTTGGGCAGGATCGATTTTTCGTCATCGGCGTGCCAACTGGCTCCATCGTTCCCATCGTGGTAATAGTTCATCAAGCAGCCGTTAAACGATACTTTGGCCTTCTCTTCTATGGCATTTTTGATGGTTAGGAGGGTGGGAGTCCATGCCTCACCAATTTTGGTACGTCCGGAATAGGTGTAAGGTTTCGCGTTGTCGGCATACCAAGCTACTTTTCGTCGGGTTTGAATGACTTTACCAAAGATGACCACTTCGTCATGCTTCCATGGAATCTCTTCAGTTAATATTCGGAGAAAATCTTGGCTCTGTTGGGAGCTAAAGAAATCGGCATGGTAAAATACTTCACCATCGTAAGGCAAGAGATTTAGTTCGGACGAAATGGGGAATAAGGAAAGCATATTTCAAATTACAGATTCTGCCTTAAAAATTTTACCTTTGTAGCAAATTTAATCTGCATGTACAAAACTACTGAAATTGCCTCGTCTGAAATTCCTTCTGATAATCCTGTTCACCAACGTTTATTGTTTCCCTACCAACATGTTAGTTCTTTGGTCAGTGGCAATGTGCTTGAAATTGGATGTGGAACGGGACGTGGTGTGGCAGTTTTGGCAGATAAGGTTAGCGCCTACACCGGGGTGGATAAGAATACGGAATTGATGACAAGCCTGTCGGCCCAATATCCCGATTTTAAATTCATCGATATGTTTCTGCCACCGTTAAAGGATTTGCCGGATAATCATTTCGATTTTGTGATAACTTTTCAAGTAATCGAGCATATCGAGAATGATGCCTTTTTCTTGCAAGAGGCGGCGCGCGTTTTGAAGCCTGGAGGTAAACTTTATTTAACAACAGTAAATCGTGATTTTTCTTTGACACGAAATCCGTGGCATGTCCGTGAGTATTTGGCTAATGAGTTGGGGGATTTGATGAAGAAATACTTCTCTGAGGTGATTATGCAGGGTGTGCATGGCAATGAAAAGGTAATGGACTATTATGAGGCGAATAAGAAATCGGTGAAGAAAATTACAAGATTTGATCTATTTAATTTACAATATCGTTTGCCGCGTACCTGGTTACAAGTACCTTATGATATTGCGAATCGTTTGAGTCGCTTATCAATCTCGAAATCAAGTAATGAGTTAGTTAATTCCATTCAAGTGGATGATTACTTTTTAAGTGATAAACCAGCAGAATCTTTGGACTTCTTTTACACGGGAATTAAATAATGGAATTCATCGACGAGGCTATTGAGGAGTATTCGCGTCTTTTTTCGGATGCCCCATCTGAATTGTTGCAATCCCTAGATCGAGAAACGCATGCCCGTATTTTACAGCCGCGGATGTTGTCTGGACATTTGCAGGGGCGTTTTTTATCGACGCTTTCGAAACTGATTTCACCTCAATTGATTGTTGAAATAGGTACTTATACGGGTTACTCAGCATTATGTTTAGCAGAAGGGTTGAGGCCTGAAGGTCAATTGATTACCATTGATATCAACGAAGAATTAGAGACATTTACACGGTCTTTTTTTGATCGCTCGCCCTATGCTAAACAAATTGATTATCGAATTGCTGATGCGCAATCGGAATTAGCTCATATTAAAGGGCCGATTGATTTAGTTTTTATTGACGCAGATAAGCGTAATTATGCCCGATATTTCGATTTGATTATTGATAAGATGCGACCAGGTGGATTGATCTTGGTGGATAATGTGCTGTGGAGTGGTAAGATAGTTGACGAGAAGGCCAACGATAAATCTACGAATGCCTTACGTGAGTTTAACCAAAAGTGTTTAGATGATCCACGCGTAGAAAAGATGTTGTTGCCCTTGCGCGATGGGCTATACATGCTTCGTGTGATTTAATTAAGGCTTTAATTTGATTTTTTGGCCCACCCGTATTGCAGGGTTTTTGCCCAGATTGTTCCAACGAATGAGGTCTTCCACGCTAACCTGGTAGACTCTCGCTAATTTGAATAGGGTGTCACCCGGTTCCACTTCGTGGATGTAATAGACGGGCTCTGAGGGTTTAGATGCTTGTTTGACAACTGCAGGCGCTTCCTTACTTATTTCTGTTTTTTGAACTGGCTCAATGATAGGATCTGCTGCTTTTGTTTCGGATTTAATGATGATTTCGCGCGATTCAGCAGGTGCGATATAGAAAGACTTTTCTGAATCGTTTGAAGTAATCTTGCGAACTTCTTCTTCCTCTACTTTGATATTGGGTTCTTGGATGGGAACTACTGTTTTTGGCGTTTCAGACTTACTTTTCTCCTCTAGTTTTTGGGAAATAATCTCAAGCATAGGGATGCGACGATTTACCTTGATTTTTTGGCCTATCGCGACCATACTTGTTAGTGTAAGATTATTTAATCGTAACAAATCACCTAATTTCATTTCGTATTTTGCGGCGATGCTGCTTAGGCTTTCACCTGCGATAACTGTATGATTGCGAACTTCAAATTGGTCACTTAAAATTTCTTTATTTTTCGTTTTAACTGATTTGCTGGGTGTATATAATTTCGTGGAGTCAACTGACGCCGTCAATACTGGTTCTTCTATTTTGAGATTGATTGATTCAAAAGGTTTGATATTAGAAGGGTGGTACAGTGTGTATCCTTTGTCCTCGGGAATCCAATCCTTTAATACCCATGCATTGTAGCGTTTTAACTCATCGTAACTAACCTTTAGTTCATCCGATAATTCATATAGGTTTTTTCCTTTGGTGCCTTGATAGGTCACTAGGTTTGTGCTATCATTTGTAGATGGTAGCGTAGCCATCTTATCGGACCAAAATTCCTTGTAAGCCAAGAAACGAAGCACATACCAATCTGTGGAGGAATCAACTTCAATAACGGATTTGTCGGCCCAATTTGTTGAGTAAGGTAATTTTTTGATGGTCCCTAGGCCAACTCGATAAGATAGTAAAGTGCTGACCCAATTGCGTAGAACACCATTATTTCGATTAAAGTAATTGACTGCACCTTTTGTGGCTTCCATGATGTGACGACGTTCATCTACTTCGTCATTAACCTTCAGTCCGACATCCTTGGCAGTTTCCAATTTAAATTGCCAATATCCCACCGCATTGGAGGAAGAAATGGCATTGGGATTCAAAGAACTTTCTTGAACACTTAAGTATTTGAAATCCAAAGGGACATTGCCATTCGTTAAAATGGGTGCCATTACGGGAAAATAGAGTCGCATTTTATCGACTAG
>JBJTMZ010000012.1:0-2633 GCA_046073805.1 Aquirufa sp. | reverse complement strand
GTGGTTATCGCTAACTCAGAAGGAAGAAGAACGACTCCATCCATTGTAGCATTTTTGGAGAATGGCGAGCGTAAAGTGGGTGATCCTGCCAAAAGACAAGCCATTACAAATCCTCAGAATACGATTTCATCTGTAAAGCGTTTTATGGGTAAAAAGTTTTCTGAAGTAGGATCTGAATTAAAAACCATTTCATATCAAGTAGAACAAGGGAATAACGACACACCGCGTGTTCGCATCGGTGATCGTTTATATACGCCTCAAGAAATCTCCGCACAGATTTTGACAAAAATGAAGCAAACCGCGGAAGATTACATTGGACAAACGGTAACAGAAGCAGTTATCACGGTACCTGCTTACTTCAATGACGCAGAGCGTCAAGCAACCAAAGAAGCGGGTCAAATCGCCGGCTTGGAAGTGAAACGTATTATTAACGAGCCTACTGCGGCTGCATTGGCATACGGTGTGGATAAAGGCGGTAAGGATATGAAGATTGCGGTCTTCGACCTTGGTGGTGGTACTTTCGACGTATCTATTCTAGAATTAGGCGATGGAGTATTTGAGGTAAAATCAACAGATGGTGACACGCACTTAGGAGGGGATGACTTCGACCAAGTAATCATCAACTGGTTAGCAGAAGAGTTTATCGCTGACGAGAACATCGACTTACGTAAAGACCCAATGGCTTTACAACGTTTGAAAGAAGCGGCAGAAAAAGCAAAAATCGAATTGAGCTCGGGAGCATCTACAGAAATCAACTTGCCATACATTATGCCCGTTGACGGAATTCCAAAACACTTAGTTCGTACCTTAAGCCGTGCCAAATTCGAACAATTAGCTGACAGCTTGATCCAACGCACATTGGAGCCATGCAAGCGTGCGATGAAGAATGCAGGGTATACTAACTCAGATATCGATGAGGTAATCTTGGTAGGTGGATCAACTCGTATCCCACGTATTCAAGATGAAGTAGAGAAATTCTTCGGAAAGAAACCTTCCAAAGGAGTTAACCCAGATGAGGTTGTAGCGATTGGTGCAGCGATTCAAGGTGGTGTATTAACAGGTGAGGTGAAAGATGTCTTATTGCTTGACGTAACGCCATTATCATTAGGTATTGAAACGATGGGTGGTGTGTTCACGAAATTGATTGAAGCGAATACGACTATTCCGACAAAGAAATCAGAGGTATTCTCGACTGCAGCGGATAACCAACCATCTGTTGAATTGAATGTCTTACAAGGCGAGCGCCCGATGGCCAAAGATAACCGCTCATTAGGTCGTTTCCACTTAGATGGTTTACCACCAGCACAACGTGGTGTACCGCAAATCGAAGTAACCTTTGACATCGATGCGAATGGTATCTTGAATGTTTCGGCGAAAGATAAAGGAACGGGTAAAGAGCAAAAGATTCGTATTGAAGCATCAAGTGGATTAACAGATGAGGATATCGAAAAAATGCGTAACGAGGCAAAAGCGAATGAAGCAGCTGATAAACTTGAAAAAGAGCGTGTTGAGAAGATCAACCAAGCGGATGCTTTGATTTTCCAATCGGATAAGCAATTGAAAGAATACGGCGAAAAATTATCTGAAGGTAATAAAACAGCCATCGAATCCGCTTTAACGGAATTGAAAGCAGCGCATGCCTCACAAGATGTAGCAGCGATTGATGCCGGATTGGAGAAGTTGAACGCTGCATGGACTGCAGCCTCACAAGAGATGTATGCAGCCGGTGCTAGCGAAGGAGGAGATGGTGCTCAAGCAACGGATACAGCCGCAGACAGTGGAGCCGAAGATGTTTCTTTTGAAGAAGTGAAATAATTACCTCATAAAATTAAAAGCCCGATCTGTTTAGGTCGGGCTTTTTTTTGTCATATCAATAGATTATTACCTCTTAGTTCTTAGCTCTTAACTCTTAGCTCTTAACTCTTAGTTCTTAACAATCCCGTCCCACAAAACTTTCCGAACTTGTAAGGATTCAATGGCAGCATTGGTTGCACCTTGCCATTTAACAGCATCGTTTCCACATAATTCCTCCATCATCCGGTAAGCCAATTGACTATGATGATCGCCATCCACCTCAATGTGTCTTTCCAGGTAATAAACCAATGTTTCAACTTGCTCAGGTGAATCTTGCTTTAACTGATCCACAATCAATTGGAACATTCCTGGAATCAAATCTTCCCGGCCAAACGTAAATATGGCAGCAATTTCTTCGATAGGACGATTTGCAATGGACTCAAATGTAAAACGTAAAAAATCTTTGATGGATGGATCCAAAGAAGCGTCAGCTATTTTTTGTAGAATCTCATCGATTGACCTTGCTTGTAATAACTGATTTAAAATAGGAGAGGCCTCAATCGAAAGTTCATTCATGGCCCGCAAATACAATTCAAAGTGACTAATGATAACTCCGTGTTGGTCCACATCCGATTCCTCACCTAATACAATCTCATTTATTAAGAATCGTACTTCAGCGGATCCCTTGGGAACCCAAGGCTGTGAAACACAAGTCAATTCAGCTTGTAACTTCTTTACCAAGGACATAAAATCCCACACAGCGAAAACATGATGCTGCATAAAAACAGCTAAATCACTTGGCTTTTGAATGAATTGATTAATAGGATGTTGATAAAGAA
>JBJTMZ010000011.1:0-12391 GCA_046073805.1 Aquirufa sp. | reverse complement strand
GAATCCCATCAACTACTGCTTCTGGGGCATAATCCCCGCCCATCACGTCGATTGCTATGTTCATTCAATAGGTGTTTAAATACTAAAACTAAGGACAAAAATAGTATTAATTTTAGTCAAAAAATAGTATTTTAACGGGATATTTTCAGCGAAGCTCAAAAAAATCGTAAATATTGGGCCTGCCAGGTAAAATTAACGTGTAGAATATCCTTCTACAATCATTTTACCTTTGTAATATAAGTTTCCTTCATGCACGTGAGCACGGTGGAATAAATGCGTTTCGCCTGTTTGACTATCTACTGCCAATTGCTTTGGTGTTCCGAAATCATGTGCTCTACGAGTATCACGACGTGTTGTAGAATGTCTTCGTTTAGGATGTGCCATGGTATTTGTTAATTAATTTTATTTTAAATCTTTAAGTTTTTGAAGCGCTGCCCATCTCGGGTCAATCGCCTCGTCATTCGTTGAGGCAGGTTTTTCATCCGCCCGATCCGTCGTGTAGATGAAAACATCTTCAGTCTCAGGATCTTCATCTGCCAAAAACCGGGGATGTAACTTTTTCATCGGGACCTCAAGGGCGATAAAATCGAATATATCCTGCGACAGATCTAGTTTTGGTTCCTTTCTGTCCAACAAGAACAGATTGTCACCCAAATCCTCCGAATGGTCCGAATACTTATAAATAAGCTTTTCGTTGACATTCAAGGGGTAATCAAATGTTTCCAACGAGCGATCGCAAACTAATTCGATCGTACCCGTAATCTGCATTTGTACTTGTATCATGAGGGCCGACTTCGTTAAGTCAACCTTTACGTCAAATTTGCCCTTTTCTACCCAATCCTGCTCAAAAGCGGCGAAAAACGAATCATCTCCCGTGAAGGTGTATGCGTACGTTTTGTCCTCTAAGGCGATAATAGGTATCTGAAACGCGTCTAATACTTTCATGACGACCTTGGTTAAAAAAAGGAATGCAAAATTAGGTAATTTTTTGGAAACAACAAGTTATGCGTTTACCTTTTTCGTAAAATCTTCCGACCTTTGGTTTTATGAAACGACTGAATGGGGCATGGTTTGCCTATTGGATACTATTTCTGGTGTTTGAAGTTAGCATCGTAGCTTACATCCAACAATACGACCGCTTTGATCAAATGCGAATTATTAATAATTGGCATATTTTGCCGGTGGATAATCTGTTTAGAGGCTTGACTTTTTTGGGTGAATTACTCGTGCCAATTGCATTGTTAATTTATTTTGTGCTTAAAAAGAAAGCATGGATTAAGCCTTTCGTTTTTTCTTACGCGTCATCAACACTGATTGTTCAAGGGTTAAAACACCTCGTTTTTCCCAATGCATTGCGTCCTTATGCTTATTTTAAGGCCTTGGATATTCCTTGGTATTTGGTGAAGGGGGTGGAGATGAATGAATACAATAGTTTTCCCTCCGGCCATACGGCCGCCGCTTGGTTCTGTTTTATCTGGGTCGCTCTCTTGTTTAAAAAGCCATGGGCTGGTGTCGTCGCTGGATTGCTCGCAACAGGCGTTGCACTCTCGCGGGTGTACTTGTTTCAACATTTTCCGATTGATGTTGCGTTTGGGGCGTTCATTGGAATGATTTGTTCATCGATTTTTTACTACCTCTATCATGAAACTCTTACAAAATAGGCCTTATTTGTTTTGGGTACTGATTGGATGCATCGTCTATATTCCTTTCTTGGGTTCCTCTCAATTATTCGATTGGGATGAAATTAATTTTGCCGAATCTGCTCGTGAAATGATGGTGAGTGGGGACTATCTAACGGTTCAGATAAACTTTCAGCCTTTTTGGGAGAAGCCACCCATTTTTATGTGGTTGCAGGTTTTGAGTTTTCAATTTTTTGGCACCTTTACGCCAGACGCTTGGACTTCCATGGAGTTCGCGGCACGTTTTCCGAATGCCATAGTAGGCATTGCAACTTTGCTATTGATCTTTCGAATCGGGAAAAAGCATGTGTCGGATAGCTTTGGTCATTTATGGGCTTTCTCTTATTTAGCCGCATTTACGCCACATGTTTATGCGAGTTCGGGTATTATTGACCCACTTTTCAATTTATTTATCTTTCTAGGTATTTATTCTTATTCACAATTTTATTCCCATCCCCAATCCCTGCGTTGGATATTGTGGTCAGGGTTGAGCATCGGTTTAGGGATGTTGACCAAAGGTCCCGTCGCCCTTTTACTCTGGGGTGCTAGTTTATTGGTCTTCGGAATTTTACAAAAATCATGGAAGCATCCTGCGATTACCCGATTACTGGTTGGGGCATCCTTTTCCGCGCTACTTTCCATTCTCCTTTTTGCCTCGTGGTACGCGGTAATTATTATTAAATTGGGTTGGGGAATTTGGGATGATTTTGTGGCGTATCAATTACGCTTATTGACGACGGGGGATGCCGGGCATGGCCAACCGGTTTATTATCATGTGCTGGTTTTGCTTTTGGGCTGTTTGCCTATTTCCGTTTGGGCGGGAGCGCGATTGTTGCGTCGTGGGCATGCGGAGGAGCCGACCGACCTGACGCGCTGGATGCAGGTTTTGTTTTGGGTGGTTTTGGTCGTATTTAGTTTGGTGAAAACGAAGATCATTCATTATTCGTCGATGTGTTGGTTGCCATTAACTTTTTTTTCTGCCCAAGTATTGTTTGAGTTCCAGTCGGGGAAATGGACCTGGAAGCGATCCTATTCTTTCATTTTAGGAATCGTGGGGTTGATTTTTGGTCTCGTGATGATGTTGGTTCCCTTAGTTGGTATGTATGCGTTCGAGGTTTCACCTTATATCGAGGACGCATTTGTTCGGGGGAATTTGCAGGCACCCGTATATTGGGCCGGTTGGGAATGGATGATTGGCGCAGCTTTTATCGTTTTGATTGGGTGGACGGTCTTTCGGAAGGTAGTAAATTATTTTGTGCTAATTCGATTGATGCAGGGAAGCGTGTTGGTGATGATGGCCTTTATGGCAATCGTTTTACCGAAGATTGCGGGATATACGCAGGCAACTCCGATTGATTTTTATGTGTCGCATGTCGGCCAAAAAGTCTATATCGAAACCGTTGGATTTAAATCCTTTGCGCATTTGTTGTATTTTGAAAAGCAGGGCCCGAGTCCGGATGGAGAGGCCTTAATGAAACAATCCTCGACAGACCGCCCCACCTATTTTGTGATGAAGTCGGATGCCGAGGATCGATTTAAATACCATCCTCATTTGCAGTTAATCAAAGAGGAGAATGGTTTCTTGTTTTACAAACACGTAAACTAGTTTCCGTCTGGGAAGAAGAAATGGCCTTCAATGGCCGCATTTTCGTCGGAATCCGAACCGTGAATCGCATTGGAGCTTAATGAGCGTGCGAAGCGCTTACGGATGGTTCCTTCCTCTGCTTTAGCAGGGTCGGTAGCTCCAATTAATTTTCTGAAATCTTCTACAGCATTTTCTTTTTCCAAGATCATTGGGATGATCGGATTGGATGACATGTATTCACACAATTCGCCGTAGAATGGACGTTCTTTGTGCACTTCATAGAATTTACCTGCCTGCTCTGGGGTTAAGTGTACTTTTTTAATCGCTAAAATGCGGAAACCCGCTTCTTCAATTTGTTGGATGATTGGCCCTGTAAACCCGTCAATGACTGCATCGGGCTTAATCATGGTAAATGTTCTATTTGTTGGCATTACGTTTTTTTTACAAATTTATCTCTAACTTTGCGAACGCCCAAATTTGTCGGGCCATATGTATTTTTATGTCTTCGATTTCCGGTCTTCGCGACCTCCTAATTCCTGGTCAGCACGTTGTCATCACGACCCATTTTAATCCTGATTCTGACGCAATTGGTTCAAGTTTGGCTTGGCAGCAATATTTACAAAAGAAGGGTTTGCAGGTTGATGTGGTGATTCCATCAGGATTATCACGCAATTTGTTGTGGATGAAAGGCACGGATTCGGTCTTGGATTTTGAAAATGTATTGCATAAGGCGACGATTGAGGAAAAAATTCAAAAGGCCGACTGGCTTTTCTGTCTCGATTTTTCGGGCATGCAGCGCTTACATGGTTTAGCGAATTTGGTTAAGTCGGCAAGATGCCCCAAAGTCGTAATTGACCATCATTTGGATCCGGAGGATTTTGCAGATTACTACTACCATCGTACGATTGCGGCGTCAACCTGCGAATTGATTTTTGATTTGATTCAAGAATGGGGGGATGATTCGTTGATCGATCAGGAGATGGGATCATGTTTGTATTCGGGAATTATGACGGATACGGGATCCTTTAGGCATCCCAATACGACGGCCCATGTGCATGAGGTGGTGGCGGAATTGATTAAGAAGGGCGTGGATACCAACGCAGTACATCGTAAGGTATTTGATTCGGCGAGTTTACATCGTTTGCGTTTTTTAGGACATGTCTTGGCCAATCGATTGGAGTATTTGCCGGAATACCATTTGGCATTTATGTGGATTACGGAGGAGGATCAGAAACAGTTTAATTCCCAGCCTGGAGACACGGAAGGAATTGTGAATTATGGTTTGCAATTGGAGGGGGCAATTTGGTCGATTTGTATGATTCAACGTCCGGATGGGGTGAAACTTTCATTTAGATCGATTGAACCATTTGCGGTCAATCAATTTGCGGCGACTTATTTTGAAGGGGGTGGACACAAGAATGCCTCGGGAGGAAGATTTTCGGGAGGCGGGATTGAGCAGGCGAAGGAAAAATTACAAGAAGTGTTACCTTTGTATCTTTCTGAAATAAAACGAGTTAAAAATTTATAAATATAAACTAAAAATCATGCGTAAATCGATTGGATTATTGGCTGTGGCTGCTGCGATGCTAGTGGGATGTGGCAAAGACAAAGTGGAAGTTATTGATGGAGTGAAAATACAATTTCATGCTCACGATGATAAGGCACAAAAATTAAAGGATGGCGACATCATTACTTTTGATTTGGTCATTAAGAATGGGGCAGATTCCGTTTTGCAGGATTCACGCAAGGATGGCCAACCAAGTAAAGGAATGATTCAAGCGCCACAAGCTGCTCCGGGAGCATTTAAAGGTACGTTTGAAAACGGTTTGCGTTTGCTTTCGTTGGGAGATTCGGCAACGATTTTGGTGCCGATTGATAGCTTAATCAAGACGGTTCAGGCACCTTTGCCTCCTTTCTTGAAGCCAGGAACGGATTTGAAATACACGGTTAAAGTAATCAAGGTTCAATCGAAGGCAGAGTTTGAAAAAGAAATGGAAGCGCAGGCTGCCGTAGCCAAGAAAAAAGCGGCTGTTGAGATCGCTAAAGAGCCGGCATTAATTGCTGCTTACACGGCGAAGTCGGGCAAGAAATTCCAAAAGACAGCTTCGGGACTACAATATTCGATCGAAAAACCAGGTTCAGGTCCATCGCCACAAATGGGAGAAACATGGGTAGTAAATTACCGTGGGACCTTCTTGAATGGCAAGGAATTTGATAAAGGAAGCGCAGCAGAAATGCCCTTGGGTCAAATGATTCCAGGATTTAATGAGGCCTTGACGTTGATGAAAGCTGGAGGTAAGGCGACATTCGTGATTCCGTCGTCAATTGCTTATGGCGATCAACCACGTGGTCCGATTCCTGCGAATTCGGTATTGGTTTTTGAATTGGAAGTAATTTCAAAGAAGTAGTTAAATATAGTGCTTACATACGAAATGCTAGCCTAATTCGTTAGCATTTCGTATGTGAATTTATTCAGTTAAATATCTAGTAGTTTGAAGAAATTAATCATTTTCATGGGTATCCTGTTCGGCATGACGTCCTGTTTGACAGATGTTGAGTTGGCCGACGAGGCAAAAGCAAAGGAGAGCAAAGCCCAGATTTTGGCTTATTATGCGAAATTGAATCAAGTTCCGGTTCAAATGGCGGATGGATCTTATTACTATGTGACCAAGTCGAATCCGAATGGGGAACTAGCTTCTAAAGGAGATACCTTGAAGATGCGTTATATCCTTTCCAATCTAATTACTGGCGAGGTATTGGATAGTTCCAAGGCGCCATTGATTTATCAGTATGGTTATTATAATCCCGTATACGCTAAACTAATGGCCTATTTAAAGGAAGGCGAGCAGGCGGTGATGGCAATTCCGGGGACCTCACAAAGTTTTGCAGGATTGCCTGCCTATACACCCTTAAAGGTGACTGTGAAAGATTATGTTGTACGCAGTCAAAATGATCAAATTGAGGATTTTATTGCGCGAAAGAAGTTGACAGTTACCCAAAAAGATGCCAATGGATTGCGCTATATTAGTTTGTCCCCGGGTACAGGTGATGTCCCAACTAGCGGGAAGGTTGTAAAATTGAAATATACGGGTCGTTTCTTAAATGGCTTTGCCTTTGATGGCAACATGGCTCGAACGGATAGTTTTTCGGTCACAGTTGGTGGCACATCAACGGTTGTTGGTTTTCAAACAGGCATTGAAAAAATGCGTTTGGGGGAGCGTGCCATTTTGGTGTTTCCATCGACCATTGGCTATGGGGAAAAGGGTTCTGGCTCTACGATTCCAGGGTTTACGCCCTTGTTTTTTGAGATTTATGTAGCTAAAATTCAATAGAATGAAGCAGTTAGTAATTTGTTTATTGCTCGGTATGGGTCTACTATCGAGTTGTGCGTTTAATGAAATCAATCAGCAAACAGAACAAGCTGATAATGCCATTCAAAAATACATTAAGGACCGTAATTTGACCATGCAGAAGACGGCGGATGGGATGTACTATTCGATTGATTCCAAAGCATCGACCAAGAAATCTGCGAGCGTATCTGATTTAATCAAGTTTCATTACAAAATGACTTTGTTGGATGGTACGTTAATCGACTCGACCAATCGAGTCTTGAATCAATTTAAAACCGAAGTTTGGGGAACGAAGGCTACTATTTTTTCACTGCCTTTGAGCAATATGAAGGAAGGGGAAACGGGTACATTTATCTTGCCATCTACGTTGGCATTTGGGGGAAGTTCTTTTGGAAATGTACCTGCTTATGCGACCATTCGATTGGATATTACGGTCACTGCGATTCGAACTGAATCTGAGCAAATTGACGATATGAAAACCTTGTATGCGATGCAGGGAGCCGAATTGACAACTTCGGGAATGTTATTTAAGAAACTGGTTGAAAAACCAGCAGCAGCCCAAGTGTTGATCGGTCAAAATGTTGTGGTGAGCTATGTGGGCAAATTTGGTTATGGGATTAACCAACAGGATTCAGCCGGAAAATGGATCTACAGTTCTACTTTTGGTTCGGGTACGATTGGTTCTGCTACAAGTGTTTATTATGCTGGTTCGGGTGGTTTGATTTCGGGTTTTGAAGAGGCGGTTATGAAGTTGCGTATAGGGGAAAAAGCGTCCATTATTTTGCCTTATAAACTTGCTTACGGTACTTCGGGTAATTCGGCTATTCCGGGGTATTCACCTTTATATTTTGAAATAGAAATTATTTCGGCACAATAGCATGGCTAAACAAAGACTCTATTTAGCTACTCAAAATTCACATAAAGTGGATGAAATAAAAGATCTCCTTGGGGATCTTTTTGACATTTGTACGGTGTCCGAATTAGGTCTGAAGGAGGAAATTCCCGAGACAGGCGCGACTTTACAAGAGAACTCATTACAAAAGGCTTCATTTATTGCATCGCGTTATCAAGTGACTTGTTTGGCGGATGATTCGGGTTTGGAGGTAGATGCATTGGGTGGCGCGCCTGGCGTTTATTCTGCACGTTATGCTGGGGAGCCGAAGAATGATCAGGCTAATTTGCAAAAGTTATTGACGGAATTGGAGGGTCAAACAAATAGGACTGCTCGATTTGTGACTGTCTTGACCTTACATCATCAAGGGAGGTTCGAGCAGTTTGAAGGAGATGTGAAGGGAAATATCATTTTGGAGCCACGCGGTGAACAAGGATTTGGGTATGATCCCATCTTTCAACCGTTTAATCAGCATCGCACCTTCGCTGAAATGTCTTTGCTTGAAAAGAATCAATTGGCTCACCGAGCTAGAGCACTCCAAAAATTCAAATCTTTTGTTTTTGAGTCAAGAATTTTTCAGGATAAATAGCGGATTGAATTCGCTAATTCGTATTTTTGCTTGATTTATTACCCCTTTTTCATGTTCAAGCGTTGTGGCCTTGTTGGGCTTTTCCTATTTCTAACCTTATTTGTTCAGACAGCCTTTTCGCAGGTTGTCATTAAAGGGCGTGTGACAGATGCATCGAACGGGGATCCTATACCTTTTGCCTCCGTCGGAGTAAAAGGAATGAACTATGGCGCCACAACAAATTTCCAAGGTGAGTTTACGCTGAATGCGAAGTCGGTAAGCGATTCGCTCTATGCCTCTGTCGTAGGATATAAAAAGCGAATTAAGTGGATTGATAAGAAATTAAAAACGATTGAAATTGATTTTCAATTGGAATCTGCCACCAAGGAAATGGCCGAAGTCGTGGTCTATTCCGGCGAGAATCCCGCATTTAAAATTTTACGAAACGTTATAAAAAATCGGGAGTTCAATGACCGCAGTAAGTTGGAGTCCTATGAATATTCGTCCTATACCAAAATGGAATTGGATGTGGATAATATTTCGGACAAATTTAAGGATCGAAAAATCATGCGGGATATTTCGGATGCGGTTAAGAAGTTTGAGAAGATCGCCGGTGATGATGGCAAGCTCGTTATCCCAACTTACATCTCAGAATCCATCAGTAAATTCTATTACCGGGAGTCTCCGCAAAGGAAGCGTGAGCATATTCTAAAGACGAATATTAAAGGGGTTGGGGTAAAAGAAGGAAGTGTCATCTCGCAGTTAGTTGGCGGAAATTTAGTGGCCAATTACAATTTTTATCAGTCTTATGTTTCTTTCTTTGGTAAGGATTTTGCCAGCCCGATAGGGGATAATTGGAAGGGAAACTACAAGTTTTATTTGGGGGATACGGTCAAAATAGATGGTCACGTTTGTTATCAATTGGATTTTGATCCGAAGAACCCGATGGATTTGGTATTTACGGGACAGATGTGGATTGATACCACCTCTTTTGCCTTGGTTCAAATCGAGGCTTCCGTGGATAAAGCGGCCAATTTAAATTTCATTGATAAGATTAAGATTTCGCAGGAACTCGAAAAGACGGAAACAGGTGCTTGGTTACCTGCAAAAACTCGTTTCTTGATTGATATTGAAGAAATTACGAAGAATTCGGCGGGGATGTTGTTGAAGATGTATATCTCCAACAAGGATTTTGTTGTCAATAAACCTCATCCACTTTCCTTTTATGATATGGTATCGGAGGTTGCAGAAGATGCAAAAGAGCCTGACCCTGAGTTCTGGAAACATGCACGACATGAGCCTTTGAGCCGACAAGATTTAATCGCCTCTTCCTTGATTGACTCGGTGAAAAATTTACCAGTCGTACGTTCTTATATTGAGATCGCAGAGATTGTGGTGAGTGGCTATAAAAAATTCAATGATATTGAGGTGGGGCCTTATCTTTCGAGTTTTGCGATTAACAAAATTGAGGGAGCTCGTTTCCGTTTAGGATTCCGAACCAATGCCAATTTCGATAAGAACTGGATCTTGCGGGGAAATGTGGGTTTTGGTACGAAGGATTTAGTGCCAAAATATTCGGCTGAGGTAGATTATCTGTTTTCGAAGAAGAAGTGGACGATTGCGGGTATCCGACATAGTTATGACATCGAACGGGTTGGTTTGACGCCCGAATTGATTGGGGACAATAAATTGTTTTATGCTTTCACCCGTTGGGGTGCTTTTTCTGGGGCATTTTTCCGACGAGAAAGTGAGGCTTTTTTCAGCACCGAATTAATCAAAGGATTGAGTGTAACCACCTCAGTGAATACGCGATCATTTGATCCCTTGTTCCGTTTTCAGTTTCGTTTAAATCCGGAATTAGGAGCAAATTCACCCGTTCAAGATTATTATCAGGAATCATTCGTGACCTTGGAAGCCCGCTTCGCGCGAAATGAGACCTATATCATGAATGGGAATGAGAAAATCACCTTAGCCACCAAGCGGATTCCAGTCATTACGTTTAAATATCAGCGCGGTATAAAAGGATTCTTGGGTGGGGATTTTGATTACGAACGATTTACGTTAAAAGCCTATCAAACTTTCCGTTTGGGAAAAATAGGCCGGTCGGATTATACCTTGACCGCAGGTTATACTCCTTCCAATTTACCCGCTCCCTTGTTGTTCCCGCATTTAGGAAATGAAACATTCTTCTTTGTACGGAGTGCTTTTTCTACCATGAATTATTTTGAGTTTGTCAGTGATCAATATGCTTCCCTGCAATACAATCATAATTTTGAAGGTTTGTTTTTTAATCGTTTGCCTTTGATTAAAAAATTGAAGTGGCGTTTTATTGCCAGCACGAACCTGGTAATGGGTAGTCAGCGTAGTTCTAATCGGGAAATTATGAAGGATGTGAATAATCCTTTGAAGTCAAAATTCTTGGATCAATATGCCTTTGATTCCTTAGATCCACATAAACCCTTTGTGGAGGTGGGCTATGGAATTGATAATATTTTCAAAATTTTCCGACTGCAAGCATTTCATCGCTTGACTTACTTGGATCATGGAAATCCGCAGCGTTTTCGCTTGATGGTATCCATCAATTTCTCATTCTAATGGTGCTTTTTGGTATATTATAAAGACGAAAATTTAAACATTTCAAGAACTTTTTTAATCTTCTTGATTTTAGGTCTATTGGGGCCTATATTTGAAAACGGCAATAAAATGCCTTTAAACGATTTATGATTTTTATTATTGCAGGCCTTTCCATTTTAAGTTATCTATTGGGTTCTATCCCGACTGCAATTTGGTATGGTACCACGTATCATGGTGTGGATATTCGCACACTGGGTAGCGGAAATGCAGGGGCTACCAACACTTTTCGGGTTTTAGGAAAAAAGGCTGGCAGCATCGTGCTTTTTGTGGACGCTTTGAAAGGATTTCTGGCAACGGGTTTGGCGGCAGTGATGTACTATTTCCATTTGATTGATTGGCAGACTTGTGTGACCTTGAAAATTTTCTTTGGGTTCCTAGCCATCATCGGTCATTTGTTACCAATTTTCTGCGATTTTAAAGGAGGTAAAGGTGTAGCTACCACGTTGGGTATGGTTTTAGCCTTGCACCCTATGGCAGCCCTTGTTAGTATCTTAGTTTTTCTCGTGGTCTTTGGTATTTCTCATTATGTTTCCTTGGGTTCCATGGTGGCTTCGTTGGTATTCCCTATTCTGTTGACCTATGGGGTATTTGGTGAGGAAATTCCGACCCTCATCTACTTTGGTTATTTCATTGCCTTCTTGGTTGTTTTCACGCACCGAATGAACATTGTTCGTATTTTTCAGGGCAAAGAAAATCGCATGTATCTGATCCCTTCAAAGAAGTAAAGCCTCGGTTTATTTTTTTATATTTGTTTGTGGAATGAAAAATATGTCCGCCAACAAATATCATGACAAAGACTCAACAATACATTGACGCTAATCGCGATCGTTTTTTAGCTGAATTACTTGATTTTTTAGGTATCCCGTCTATTTCGGCGGATCCTGCATATTCGGATTCAGTTCGCCAAACGGCTGATTGGGTGGCTGATCATTTGCGCAAGGCCGGTGCTGACGAAGTTCGTTTAGAGGAGACAGCTGGATTTCCAATTGTCTATGGTGAGAAGATGGTTGATCCGAATGCGCCAACTGTTTTGGTGTATGGACATTATGACGTCCAACCTGCGGATCCCTTGGAGCTCTGGGATAACCCTCCCTTTGAGCCAGTAATCAAGGATGGCTTGATATTTGCTCGTGGGGCCTGCGATGACAAAGGTCAGGTATTTATGCATGTGAAGGCTTTTGAGGCGATGTTGGCCTGTGGCGAACTAGCTTGCAACGTGAAGTTTATGATTGAGGGTGAGGAGGAAGTAGGTTCTGATAATTTGGGCTTGTTCGTGGAATCACACAAGGATTTGTTGAAAGCCGATGTGATTTTAATTTCAGATACGGCAATTATTGCCAATGATACGCCGTCGATTGATGTGGGATTGCGGGGCTTGAGTTACATGGAAGTAGCTGTTCAAGGACCCAATCGAGATTTGCATTCAGGCGTTTATGGCGGAGCAGTCGCCAACCCTATCAATATTTTATGTCAAATGATTGCGTCCTTGCATGACGAGTTTAATCACATTACCATTCCTGGTTTCTACGACGGAGTTTTGGATGTAAGTGCTTTAGATCGTGCGGCGATGGCGCAGACACCCTTTGATTTGGATGCCTATCAAAAGGATTTAGGAATTCATGCGGTACATGGCGAGAAGGGCTATTCGACGATAGAACGTGCCTCCATTCGTCCTACCTTGGA
>JBJTMZ010000010.1:0-4996 GCA_046073805.1 Aquirufa sp. | reverse complement strand
CCAAGTGAAGAAAATCACGGGTATTCCTTTGCTATTAAAGGAGTATAATAATGGTTGGTACACCGGTTGGTACCTACTTTTCCAACCCGCCTCCGCGGAAGATACCCTCATTCGACTGGACTTAAATCAGTTACGTGTATTCGCTTTGGACCGAATTACGGGAATAAGGGTAGTTAAAAAAGAGCCTAAAATCCGGAAAGCAGCGGATTTCCAACCGGCGGATTACTTCAATGCGAGTTTGGGGGTTTTCCGAAGTTCAACGATGAAAGCGGAAACCATTCGGATTGAAGTATTGAAAAGCAGTTGGATGTTTAATTACCTCCTGAAATACCCGATTCACGCATCCCAACAATTATCCGAGGAGCAAGAAGATTCAGCGGTATTCCAATACAAATTGGAAATTGAGCAGGAATTGGAAAATTTTTTGATTCGATATGCGGCTGAAATGCGTATTTTGGCACCCGAAAAACTTAAAATATCCATACAGAACCAATTGCAAGAAACACTCCATAAACATGTCTAAAAAAATCATCTTCGGACTCTTAGTGCTAAGTTCTCCCATATTTGCACAAGAGGTCAATGAAAAACGCACGATCCAACAAGTTATCAACAACATGTTTACTGCCATGCAAACAGGCGATACGGCGTTATTCCGTTCTTGTTTCGCACCGACCGTCATTTTCCAAACGGTTGTTTCCAAAAACGGGCAAAATCAAGTCAAATCAGAAGATTTCGAGGGTTTCGTCAAGAGTCTAACAAAATATCCCAAAGGTGCCTTAGATGAACGAATCAAATTCAAAAGCGTCAAATGGGATGAAAGTTTGGCGAGTGTTTGGACGCCCTATGAATTTTACTACCAAGGTAAATTTTCCCACCGAGGTGTAAATTCCTTTCAATTGGTGAAGTTGGCCAATCAATGGAAAATTCAGTATTTGATTGATACGAGGAAGAAATAAGCCATTTTGAGGTGGGAAATTCATCTGCTGAATTGTCCACTTCGTCTATTCAAGGAATCCCTAAACCGCGATATGGAGTAAATTACAGGGTATTTAATTTAACTCTATGATCAAAAATCGACTACTCTATTTGTTCTTGTTGTTGTTCTCACTGAGAACTTCTGCGCAAGAACAAAAATTCCCGATCATTACCGATCAATTCTTTCAATTCACCCGCATTGGTGAAATAAAGTCAACATTAGCATCAAAGTATCATATTGAGATTCAATTGGACGAAAAGGTAGATTTAAATTACCGAATCACCTATTGGTTCAAAGATATTTCGGTCGATAAAGGTTTGGAAGAAGCCCTAAAGGATTCACCCTATAAAACCTATATTCCATCGGATGGGCGCCTCCACGTAGTTGCGCGTGATTTTAAAATTCCGTTGGATGAAAAACAATACGGAAAGGCCTTTACTGGTAAGTCAACCAAAGGTAACTTCACTCTCACAGGAATCGTTGTTGATGAAATCTCTGGTGAACCCTTACCGTTCGCCTCTGTAAGCTTAAGTAATTCAAAAAAAGGAACCCAGACGAATGTGGATGGTAAGTTTTCGTTGCCCAATATACCTTCCGATACAAGCATGTTACTTGTTCGTTATGTTGGTTACCGTCCCAGAAAAATCTATTTAAATCCTAAAATCAATTCCAACAATTTTGTCATTGAATTGGAATCTGACGACGACCAATTAGCCGAAGTCACGGTAATTGGCGAAAAAACTGAGGTGATGAAGGCAAACGAAGAAATTGGGATGTATAAAATCACACCTAAAAATATCGCCAAATTACCCAATGTAGGTGAAAAGGATATTTTTAGAGCATTTCAATTGCTTCCAGGTATTAGTGCTGCGAATCAAAACTCATCTGGTTTGTATGTCCGCGGTGGAACACCTGATCAAAATTTAGTGATGTATGATGGATTTACTGTGTATTACGTTGACCATTTATACGGTTTCTTTTCGGCATTTAATTCCAATCCAATCAAAGATGTGCAATTATTCAAAGGCGGATTTGAATCAAAATTTGGTGGTCGAATTTCATCCGTGATGGAAATCACCTCCAAGAATGGAAATAACAAATATCACAATGTCCAAGCTGATGTCAGTGCCATGTCTTTCAACGCCATGGCGGAAGGGCCTATTGGGAAAAAAATAACCTATTTAGTTGCGGCAAGACGTTCTTGGGCTGGCCCCTTGTATACCAAAATTGCTGAATCACTAAAACCTAGCTCAACCAATACCAATGCTCAAGCCGGAGGTTTTGGAGGTGGCAGAGGAGGACGCCAATTTCAAAGCGCTACCGTAGCAAACTCCTATTTCTACGATGCAAATGCGAAAATAAGCTATGTCCCCAATCAAAAGGACGTTATTTCCTTGAGTCTTTACAAAGGGGATGACAACATGGATAATTCCCAAACAGTCAATCTCCCTTTCCGAAACAATACCACAGGAGGCATCACGAATACCGATTTATCCAGTTGGGGTAATACCGGCGGCTCCCTCAAGTGGTCTAGAAAGTGGTCAGAGAAGTGGTATTCGAATTCATTGGTGTCATTCTCCAACTTCTATACAATCCGAGATAACTCCAACCAGAATAACTTTAACCGTTCAAATGGAACAACACAATCCCTTCGATTCGGTTCGAAAGAAAACAATAACCTCTTGGACTTCAGCTTTAAAACGGATCTAGAGGGCAAGGTTAGTGAGAATCATTTTATTGGTTGGGGCGTACAAGCCTCTCAATTAAAAATTGATTACAGCTACAGCCAAAACGATACGGTTAAAATTATCTCGAAGCAAAATAATAGCATTATTGTATCAAGTTATTTACAAGACAAGATCCGTTTGCTCGATAATCGACTTGAGATGACGCCGGGCATACGGGTTAATTATTTTGGTGTAACGCAAAAGATCTATTTAGAACCTCGCTTTAATAGCATTTACCATGTTAATAAAGAAATCAAACTAAAGGGTGCTTGGGGTAATTATTACCAATTCGCTAAGCAAATTGAACGCGAGGATATCATTGCGGGAAGTCGGAACTTCTGGGTATTAGCCGATGGAACTGATTTACCAGTGACTTCTTCGATGCATTACATTTTGGGAGCGAGTTATGAGAAAGGTGATTATTTATTCGACATCGAGGGATATTACAAGGATATCCAAAATGATACACGATACACTTTGCGCTTTACGCCTAAAATCGGTCAAGGTTTAAAGGCGAGTGAAACCTTTTTTAATGGGACAGGAAAGGTTTGGGGCGTGGATATGTTGGCCCAAAAGAAATTCGGAGATTTTACGGGCTGGGTAGGTTATACCTTGGCCAAATCCACGAAACTCATTCCCGTATTTTCGCCTGATCCATTCCCATCCAATTTTGATGTTCGCCATGAGGTCAAGTTAGTGGGAATGTACAAGTGGCGTAAGTGGGATTTTTCCTCATCCTTTTTATTCGCTTCGGGCAAACCCTATACCTCAATCCTGGGAAGTTATACGGTCACCCTCTTGGACGGCACAGTACGTGATTACACGGAACCTTCCAATACCAATGGCAATCGATTCCCGGCACAGCACCGATTGGATATAGCTGCTACTTACAATTTCAAACACGGTAGCATCGGCTTATCTGTATTCAATGTGTACAATCGAAACAATGTTTGGTATAAGAAATTCCAAACGGTTCAAGATCCAGAAACAGGGGATCGCTACCTAAACATCACCGACGTTAATTACCTAGGAATTACGCCGAATATTACATTTTCATATCATTTAAAATAGGCCAAATCATGAAGAAATACATATACTTTTGCCTGACAATACTCGGAATCAGCGCCTGTGCTGATTTAGACTCCGGATTTATGGAAACGGTACCCAAACCGGTTGTAGAAGGTTATTTGGTGCCAGGCCAACAGGTTCGCATCAAGGTTCACAAGGAAATTCCTTATTCAGCGGATTCTGCACAATCGTCGCGATTGGAGATTCCTGTCAGCGGATTAAAGATTCAATTAAGTGGTGAAGGTCAAACGGAGACGCTCGCTGAAGAGGCTGATGGTTACTATGCCGCATCCACTAAATTTCTAATCAAAGTAGGTGGCAGTTATCAAATCAAATTTTCGTACAATGGAACAACTGTGAGTGCAAGCACGGTCATCCCTACGAAGCCACAAGGGTTCAAGGCGAGTACCAATGTTGTTCCCAGGGCAGCTGTTGATTTGTCCGCTGGATTTATGGGAGGTGGTCGGCCACCCGGAGGTTTCGGAGGCTCGCAAACCAATATCGCATTAGAGTGGTTAAATCCGAATAATGATTATTTCATCACCGTCGTGGAATGCATGGAAGCCAATCCCGTTGAAATCATCAAATTCCCTGTTGACAACACAAGACCCCGACCAGACCGTCGATTCCGAAATGAGCCGGCACAAACGAGTGTAGGGGTTGTAGGTAGTCAATCATTCCAATATTTCGGGATGCACCGACTTATCCTATGTAAACTAAATCCGGATTACCCGGCCTTATACCAAAGGAATGGAAATACCACGCATAATATTTCTACGCCGCCGACAACCATTACCAATGGACTCGGCATATTTACAGGAGTCAATGCCGATACCATCCAAGTTCGGGTGATACCTGAATAAACAAAAAAGCCCCAAGAAATTTCTTGGGGCTTTTCTTTTTCTGTCTAAATCTTATTTAAAACCGATATCCGCCAATCCTTTGTGCGAAATTACAATCGCCTCCAATGGTGTCTCGTTCACGCAAGCATCTTGCTCAACGTAGTAGTATTTCATGCCGGCTAATTTTGCATTGGCCAAAACACGTTTGAAATCGATATGACCTTTACCTACCGGAGCAAAACGACCTTGATCGTCCATATCTTTTACGTGCCAAATTTTGAACCGTCCAGGATAGCGTTGAAAATAGGCCACTGGGTCTGCACCAGCCTTCGTTACCCAATATAAGTCCATTTGAAAATTAACATATTTCGGATTGCAATGCG
>JBJTMZ010000009.1:0-3451 GCA_046073805.1 Aquirufa sp. | reverse complement strand
GGTTCGTTACTTCCCAGGGTGCAGATGGAGCGACTTCAACAAGATCTGCAAAATACCCTTCCCGGATGTAACCCCGATCGACTTTGGTTGATAAAACGAGTCATCGCGTTGCCGACTGCTATAAACTGGTCGATCGGGGTTACATCCGGGAAGGGTATTTTGCAGATCTTGTTGAAGTCGCTCCATCTGCACCCTGGGAAGTAACGAACCAATCGCTTCTTTACAAATGTGCTTGGTCTCCAGTCGTGGGACGAAGATTCTCACATCAAATTAAACGCACTTTTGTCAGTGGTAACCTGTGTTTTCAAGATGGGAAATTCACGAATGGACAGACTGGGAAAAGATTACAATTTCACAAAATCAGATAAACAACGATGCAATTTTTTGTAACAGGAATAGGAACTGAAATCGGGAAGACTGTCGTTTCTTCTATACTTACCGAATATTTACAAGCTGATTACTGGAAGCCGGTCCAGTCGGGGGATTTGCACCTGACCGATACCATGAAAGTACAAGCGCTTGTTTCAAATAACAAATCTTTCTTTCATCCGGAGAGGCACCGACTAAACGCGCCGCTTTCCCCGCATGCCTCTGCGGCATTGGATGGGGTGCAAATCCAGCTTTCGGATTTTACTTTACCTCAGACGTCAAATCATTTAATTGTTGAGGGTGCCGGTGGACTCATGGTTCCTTTGAATGATCAAGATCTCATGATTGATCTCATCGAGCAGTTGGGCATACCTGTCATTCTAGTTTCGCGCAATTACCTAGGAAGCATCAATCACACGGTTTTATCCATTGAGGCTTTGCAGCATCGCGGAATCCCTATTGCCGGTATTGTGATAAATGGAGAGCCCAATCCCGCGACGGAAACATTTATTGCGAAATATAGCCAGATACCGATCGTATTTAAGGTCGAAAATTTTTCAGAAATCACGCGAGAGGCCATTGCACAATTTGTCCTACAACTTGATCCGAAATTATTCATTTGATTATTTCGATAATTGCTCGCATCTTCAGGGACAAATTATCTTACATGTCCCTGATTTTTAGGATTTTCCGGAAGTCCAATTTATTGTTTTTTCTATGCTCGAACCTTGCCTTATCGGGTCAACAACTCGGTCGGGGTATTAATCTTGGCAACATGTTTGAAGCCCCATCCGAGTCGGCCTGGGGAAATCCATTCAAAGAGATTTACATAGGTCAAATTGCGGATCTTGGATTCCAGCATATTCGTGTTCCTATTCGTTGGGATGTAGCAGAAAGGACGCAACTCACTCCGCCTTATACTGTCAATCCTCAGTTTTTGGCCCGGATTAAATCAGTTGTAGATTTAGCGATTCGTAAGCATTTGTATGTAATTATCAACATGCACCACCATGAGGAGATATTCACGAACCCAACGGCAACAAAGCCGCGCTTTTTGAGTCAGTGGCAACAAATTGCAACGTATTTTAAAGATTACGACGAGCACTTGTTGTTTGAGGTCATGAATGAACCGCATGATCAGTTGACACCGATATTGTGGAATACGTATTTTGCGGAGGCATTAATGGAAATTCGTAAAACAAATCCGACACGTAAGGTATTATTGGGCACGGCCTCTTATGGGGGCGTGGCTGGCGTTCGAGATTTAAATCCGCCCAATGACCCGAACCTTATTTTAAGTGTACATTATTATGACCCATTTAATTTTACACATCAAGGCGCAGATTGGGCGGGGAATAAGGACAAGTACCTGGGAACAAAATGGGAAGATTTGGTTTGGGAGCGGAATCAAGTCATGTCTGATTTTAGCTATGCGATTCAATGGGCGAAACAAAAAAATATGCCCCTGCATGTTGGAGAATTTGGATCCTATGAACTCGCTGATATGGATTCCCGTGCGCGGTGGACTACATTTATTGCACGCTGGCTGGAGTCCCAAGGGGTCAGTTGGGCTTATTGGGAATATTCTGCAGGTTTTGGGATTTATGATCCTGTCGCCAATACATTTAAGAAACCTTTAGTTGATGCCCTCCTAAAAAATCCGATGCCCGAGGCACAGGTTTTACCCACAAAAAATCTTTACACGCTTAATGGACAAGCAGGCTGGAACCTCAATTTGAATTCTGGGGCCGATGGTCATCTGAGTTCTTTATCTGCTGGCTTACAGGTCATGCTGATGAAAATAACGGGAACGGCTTGGCATATTCAATTAGCTCGATCAGGTTTTCCGCTAAATTATAAAAAGCGTTATGTAGTTAAGATTAAAGCGCAGGCAGATAAATCTATATCGATTACTTCGTATGTAGGCCGTTCGTCAAGTCCCTATAATGCATACAGCGCTTACAATAATTTGGCAATCGAAGCGCAAGAAAAAGAGTTCATCTTTGTTTTTACGATGGGAGAAGCTTTTGATCCTAATGCTCGAATTGTGTTTGATATGGGGACTACTTTGGCAACCGTTCAACTAAATTCAATTCAAGTAGATGAGGTCATCGAAGAGGTTCCCCTCGGGACAACGGAACCTAAAATAGAAAATGCTATTTATCCGAACCCCTTTCAACATGTGCTGAATATTCAAGGTTTGGGCGAAAGAGTAGTTCGCGTTTTCGATATTGAGGGAAGGGCTCATTACCAACAGCAGATTGCTGGGGATGCGACAATCGATTTTTCTTTCTTGCGACCTGGGGCGTATGTCCTACAAGTTCAAGGAAGGAACTCACATAGTGAATCGCATCTCGTGGTAAAAGAGTAGTTATTTAAGATGGAAGAATATCGCTTGCCCGCTCAAAAACCTGTTGGACCAATCCATTCGCATAGGTTTTGGAACGGATACAACGAAAGTTGATGGGATTTGTCAAAGCGCCAAAGAGTCGGACCCCATCGCCTATTAAAACGGGAATGGTGGTGATGGTCAATGTTCCCACTTTATCTGCTCGTAAAAAAGACTGAATGACTTGCCCGCCATCAAGGTAAAAACGCTGATAGCCTTTGGCCTGGATGAGCGCTTCGACTTCTTCTAAAGTTCCTCGCACGAGTTCTGCTTTGCCAGCTAATTCCTCAGGAATTTGATCGAGCGTTTGACTCCAAACAAAAACGGGTTTGGCATAAGGCCATTCCACCCCAAAACTCAAAACGGTTTCGAAACTTTTACGACCCATCAAGAGCGCATCCACTTGGGCCATGAAGGCATAATAGCCCATGTCGTCCCCCTCGGGCATCGGAAATGTGTCGAGAAAACCAACGCCTCCATCGGCATCAGCAATGTAGCCATCGAGGCTTGTGGCAATAAAAACGTGGTGTTGATTCATCAGATGGACAAGTATTCAGTAAAATAAACGCTTTTAGATTTAGTATTAAAGCAATATTAAATTGAATTTCTTAAGTTTGATAAACCAAAGCAATTGCTTCGAACCTATTAAACTTTCATGAAACAATTACAAAGCCTCGACTACGTCGTATTTCT
>JBJTMZ010000008.1:0-6414 GCA_046073805.1 Aquirufa sp. | reverse complement strand
GTCCATTTGGTGCACTCTTTTTTGGAAAAATTGGAGATGTCATTGGTCGGAAATACACCTTCATGGTAACCCTCATTTTGATGGGAGGCGCCACTTTTGCCATCGGTCTTGTACCATCCTACCAAAGCATCGGTGCTTTGGCCCCCATATTGGTGTTATTGCTTCGCTTATTGCAAGGTTTGGCGCTGGGTGGCGAATACGGAGGAGCGGCTACCTATGTGGCTGAACACTCGCCAGAACACCAAAGAGGCTTTTATACTTCTTGGATTCAGACCACCGCAACCTTGGGATTAATCATATCACTCGGCGTGATTATGTTGACCCGCGGGCTTTTAAGTCCAGAAGAATTCGATGCATACGGTTGGCGTATCCCTTTCTTAATCTCCATCATCATGGTAATTGGATCGATCATTGTCCGCAAAAACATGTCGGAGTCCCCGCTTTTCGAGGAAGCTAAAGCGACAGGAAATGTGGCCAAAAACCCCTTGAAAGAATCTTTTGGAAATAAATTAAATTTAAAATTCGTGCTTTTGGCCTTGTTTGGGGCGACGATGGGACAAGGTTTGGTTTGGTATACGGGCCAATTTTATGCCCAAACCTTTTTAATAAAAATCTGCAAACTGGAAGAAAATCAAACAAACCTGATATTAGTCATAGGATTGCTTGCAGGAACTCCCTTATTTGTGCTTTTTGGGGCATTATCAGATAAAATTGGTCGGAAAGGAATCATGTTAGCCGGCATGGCTTTGGCCTTGGTTTTATACCGACCTATCTTTTCAACGATGTACGATATAGTAGACACAAAACAAAAAACGGAAGTAAGGAATTCGATCGCCTATCAGGATGGCAAAACCATCAAGACCTTTACCGATGGAACGGTGGAAACCTTTAGCGATACAGGTTCAAAGATTCATATTCCAGTGAGTGCTCAATGGAAGATGATCGGTTTGATTTTCTGTTTAATCAGCTTTGTGAGTATGGCCTACGGTCCGATTGCAGCCTTTTTGGTGGAACTATTCCCGATTAAAATTCGATACACCTCCATGTCATTTCCATACCACATTGGAAATGGAATTTTTGGAGGCCTGATGCCCGCGATTGCCACTTTTTTGGTAACGACGGCCAGTGCAGATACAAGCATTGCAAAGCCTTATTTGGAAGGATTAAATTACCCGATCGCCATGATTAGCGTATGTTTAATCATTGGATTAGTCTATATGAAGGATGCCAAAATCAAGAAAACCATCGAAATGAATGGACTGAAACGTCTTCTCGGAATCGTTTGGATGGTTTTAGGAGTAGCAACCGGTTTGTATTTAGTTTATTTTCAGGCCATGCCACTTTGGGCTAAGGGTGGCAATGACCTCGTCCCAGCCATTATTTACACATTTATACTCGCACCATTTATCAGTATCGGAATGAGCCTATTTGGCTATTTCGCACTCAAAGGTGAATTTGACCAATAAAACCATGAGAATTACTAGCTTACAAGCGTACCACGATACCTATTCCAAAAGCGTCAACAACCCGGAGCAATTCTGGGCAGATATCGCCCATGAATTTGATTGGATTAAACCCTTTACCAAAGTCCTCGATTGGAGTTTTGAGGATTATTCAGTCAAATGGTTTGAAGATGGGCAAATGAATATCACGGCCAATGCGCTCGATCGTCATTTAAAAACCATTCCCGATCAGGCAGCCATCATATATGAACCCAATGAACCGGGTGATGAGGCGATTACCTTAACCTATCGCCAACTTCATGAACGAGTTTGTAAATTCTCCAATGTTTTAAAATCACAAGGTGTAGCGAAAGGTGATCGGGTTTGCATCTACATGCCCATGATTCCCGAATTGGCGATTGCGGTTTTGGCCTGCGCAAGAATCGGTGCCATCCACTCGGTCGTTTTTGGTGGCTTTTCCGCTCAGTCGATAACTGACCGCATCAACGATTCGCAATGTAAATTAGTCATCACCACAGACGGAGCAGTTCGAGGGAATAAAACCATTCCCATGAAAGAAACGGTAGATGATGCGTTAATTTCTTGCCCTTGCGTAGAAACAGTCATTGTCAAAACACGCACCAAGACCGCTGTTTCTATGTTGAAGGGCCGTGACCTCTGGTGGGAAGAGGAAGAAGCGCAAGCTTCCGCGGATTGCGCTCCCGAGGCCATGAATGCCGAGGATCCCTTATTCATTTTGTATACCTCGGGGTCAACGGGTAAACCCAAAGGTGTAGTTCACACTTGTGGGGGCTACATGGTCTATACGGCCTATACCTTTGCCAATGTATTTCAATACAATCCAGGTGATGTATTCTTCTGTACCGCAGACATCGGTTGGATCACAGGTCACTCTTATTTAGTCTATGGCCCATTATTGAATGGAGCAAAATCAGTGCTTTTTGAGGGAGTTCCTACCTATCCGGATGCTGGACGGTTCTGGGACATCATCAAACGACACCAAGTCAATATATTCTATACGGCCCCAACAGCGATTCGCTCCTTGATGGGCTTTGGGGATGAATTTTTAGCAGGAAAAGATTTGAGCTCGTTGCGTGTTTTGGGATCCGTAGGCGAACCGATCAATGAAGAAGCTTGGCAATGGTATCACGAAAAAATCGGACAAGGCAACTGTCCCATCGTGGATACTTGGTGGCAAACGGAAACGGGCGGATTAATGATCTCTCCGATCGCAGGAATCACCCCATTAAAGCCCGCTTTTGCTACTTTACCCCTTCCAGGTGTCCAACCGATTTTGGTGGACGAAAACGGCAAGGAAATCGAAGGCAACGGTGTCAATGGAAACTTATGCATCAAATATCCCTGGCCATCCATCATACGTACGACTTACGGAGATCACGAGCGTTGCAAGACAACTTATTTCTCTACCTATCCGGGTCTCTATTTCACGGGCGATGGCTGTATGCGGGATGAGGACGGTTACTACCGAATTACCGGTCGGGTCGATGACGTCATGAACATCTCAGGCCATCGCATCGGAACCGCGGAGGTTGAGAATGCAATCAATATGCATACCGGAGTGATCGAATCAGCTGTTGTAGGTTTTCCGCATGATGTGAAGGGACAAGGAATCTATGCCTATGTCATTTGCGAACACCCGACGATCGACGATGAACTTGCCCGCAAAGACATCGCGGCAACCGTCGCACGGATCATCGGCCCTATTGCCAAACCCGATAAGATTCAATTTGTCACAGGTCTTCCAAAAACGCGTTCGGGCAAAATCATGCGTCGCATTTTACGCAAGGTCGCAGAAGGGGAATTTGGAAGCCTAGGAGACACCTCTACCCTGTTGGATCCGAGTGTGGTGGATTCGATTATTAAGGGGGCGCAATAGGTATGAACTAAGAGTTAAGAACTAAGAGCTAAGAGTTAAGATGCCCGTGGGATACACCTCGGGCATCTTTTTTACAAAAAAAGCCCCAAGAAAAAATCTCGGGGCTCAATTAAACCAAAGTTAATGATCAAAAAACTCTTAGTTCTTAACTCTTAGTTCTTCGTTCTAAATTACCAGAAATAGGTATACAACATCATCAACATCATCACGATCACCACAGAACCTGCGATAAACGAAGGCTGAAGCTTGAACATCGTGGCATCGATTTCCAAACCTTTCGGATTGTTCTTCGATTCTGGATCTAGTAATGAGATAACAACCATCGATGTAATACAGAAGGTAAATACCCATCCCATACGATCAATGAACGGAATGACAAACATACCGTCTGCATCTTGGAAAGAAGTGTAGAATAAACAATCCGTGACACCTGTCCAAGTAGGAATGTATTTGGAGACAACTGAGAAAGTTACACCGCCCAACAAAGCAAATAAAGCTGCCTTGGATGTTGTACGCTTCCAGAAGAATCCCATAATAAACAAGGCGAAGATACCCGGTGAGAAATAACCAGTATATTCCTGAATAAACTGGAATCCACCTTTCTTATCAATACCCATAAATGGTGCGATTAATACCGCAATAACCGTTGCCGCAACCACTGCCAAACGTCCAATGGATACCAATTGCTTTTCAGACGCATTCGGGTTAATGTAGTTCTTATAAATATCCAAGGTAAAGATCGTCGAAATCGAATTTGCTTTACCAGCCATCGAAGCTACTACCGCTGCGGTTAATGCTGCAAAGGATAAACCCTTTAAACCAACAGGCAATAAGTTCAATAATACCGGGTAGGCATTATCCTTACTTAATACACCATCCTTCATCATTTCCGCTTGGAACATCCCATCTTTCCACAATAAATAAGCAGCAATACCTGGCAAAACCACGATAATTGGCCTCATCATTTTCAAGAATGCGGCAAACAAAATACCATTACGTGCCGTCGGCAAATCTGCCCCCAATGCACGCTGTGTGATGTATTGATTACATCCCCAATAGTTTAAGTTGACAATCCACATACCCCCAATTAATACCGCTAAACCTGGTAGCGAAGGATAATTCGCATTGTCTTTGCTGAAGATCATGTGGAAATGATCCGGCGCTTTGGTCATCAAATGATTCAAACCATTCATGACACCTTCACCGCCAAATCGAGACGAAACTAAATTTAAGGCCAAATAAGACGTAACCAAACCTCCTAAAACCAAGAAAACAACTTGAATCACATCCGTGTAACCAATTACCTTCATTCCTCCTAGTGTGATCACAATGGCAAATACCGACATCGCTATCATACACATCGTAAAGTCAAGTCCTGAAATCGTAGAAACCGCTAAGGCTCCTAAATACAAAATAGAGGTTAAGTTGACCGCAATGTACAATAACAACCAAAATACAGCCATAATCAAACTCACCGTCGAGTTATAACGTCTATTCAAAAACTGAGGCATCGTAAAGATCTTGTTCTTCAAATAGATCGGCATGAAGAAAATCGCCACAATTAACAAGGTCGCTGCAGCCATCCATTCGTAGGTAGCAATCGCCAAACCCATCTGGAATCCATCGCCAGAGGTTCCAATAAACTGTTCTGCTGAGATGTTAGAAGCAATCAACGAAGAACCAATTGCCCACCAGGTCAAGGAACCCTCAGCCAAAAAGAAATCGTTTGAATCAGCGATTTTCGATTTTTTCTTGTTGTAAATCCAATAGCCATAGCCGGAAACAACGATAAAATAAAACAAAAAGACTAGGTAGTCGAGCAGCTGTAAACTGTGTGCTTGCATAAAATGAGGGTTTAGTTTTTGGGTAATCAGCTACGAAAATAGGGGATTCCCCGAGAAAAGAAAAGGATTTAGTAGAATTATACTATTCCCAATAGGTCGGCCGAACCAAGACAACCTCTTCCTCCCGATCCACAATGACCTGACCAGGCAATAAATCCTTCGTCTTTCGAACATACTTTTTGGCCGTGACGATCACCGGACAAAGGGATTCCGTCGCGCGCTTCGAAAAATGTGCCGCCAATTCCGCCGCCTTCTCGATCACCTGCTTGGGAACCGTCTTTTGATTAGGATTTCGAATAATCACATGCGAACCTGAAACATCCCGAGCATGTAACCAGATATCGAATTTCTTCGCATATTTCAAGGTCAATAAATCATTGTTCTTTGCATTTTTACCTACCCAAATCGTCCATCCCGCATAAGTGAACTGCTTAAATGGCAAATCCTCCGAAACCGTTTTCCCCGCATTTTGAATCTGTAAATACTGCAGAAAAGGCTTCAATTCTTTACGAACCTGCGCTTTCTCGACTCCCTGCAACTGAATGGATAGCTCCTCGATCTCTGTTTTTTTTCGTGCGACGGTCGACTCCCATTGCGCGATTTCCTTGGAAAAATTTTTCGCCTTTCGGTAATAATTCTCCGCGTTCTCAGGGCCTGATAATTGTGGATTTAATTTAATCGTCACCCTACCCCCATGGTAAAAATCTTCTAACTCGACCGATTTGGCCCCTTCCGTAATCAAGTGCAAATAGGCCATCAAGATATTGCCCATTTCCTCATAAGCCAAGGAAGAATCACGCTTTACCTGCTGCTTTTCCAAACTCTCCAAATAATGAACCGCCTTAATTCGCAACTTGGTCAATGTTTCGATGAGTTGGGCCTTCTCTCGTCGGAATTCTCCGACCGAATAATGCAGCGAATAAAATTGATTCAGTGCATCGAATATATCTTCTGTTTGGTACAAGAGTCCCGCAGTAGGCGGAAACAAACTCAAGGCAATCCCTTTCGGCGTTTCCAAAATAGAAAACGTAGGAGATTCCAAGGAATCTATGGTTGACTGAAGCAAAGCCCATTTACCCTTTAAGGACTGATTTACATACCCTTGCGCCAGTAAGTAAGCAGCTCCCTCCTTTCCCAGCGTCGGATATAAGGCCATCCAATCCCCATCCGCTTCGATAAATGCCGCTTCGCTTTGATCAATCTGACGGTC
>JBJTMZ010000007.1:0-3119 GCA_046073805.1 Aquirufa sp. | reverse complement strand
CCTCCATCCAAACTGGCTAATGTCAACGAATTGCCAACCACATCAATCTCCGTTCCCGTACTCGAAGTCAAAGCCGTACCAGATGGAATTGCCCCAGTGACTGCTAAATAAAGCTTGCCAGCATCCAAATTAGTTGTTCCTGTGTAGGCATTGACCGCACCTAAGGAGAGTACGCCAGCGCCCGACTTGATAAAATCTGAACCTCGAATGATCGAAGAACCCACCATGCCGTCATTAACACCGCCTCCGGTCGTTCGTGTTGTATTACCCGTAGACAATGTCACAATTCCACCTCCCGTATAACTGGATCCCCTACCTAAACCCGCATTCACGTTGTTTCGTATGCTTAATCCCGTAGCTCCATTCAAGGTGATGTTGCCCCCATCCCCACCAATAACATTGCCCGATTCATAGCCTCCTTCCGAACTCAAGACCCCACTATAATCTAAATTTCCCGTTGAACTCGTGATGCTAATCGCACCTCCTGTACCTCCCCGATTTCCATTTCCACCATTGGAAAGAACAGACCCGCGCATCAAAATGCCATTCACCGCATTAATCGTAATAGCACCTCCCGTACCCCCGGTATTCGTATAGGTTGGCGTAACTGAATTCCCTCCCGAAGCATTCAACACACTTCCGGCTGCCAAACTTACCGAGCCACTAACTGTATACGTTTGGGAGGAACCGACCCCACCATTATACCCCGTAAAGCCCGCAGTATTATTATTCCAACCTTTTGTTAAGACCTGGCCGCTCGCCCCTAAAATCAAATCACCTCCTATCACCATTGTCAAATTACATGGGCGCATTGGATTCAGCGTATTAGTAAGATCCCCTCCACTAATATCCAGGGATGCGTTAACGCGTACGCTCCCAGTCGAAGTCAAAGCCATATTATAAGCCTGATTTAGCGCATCCGATCGAAGACGTAGATTAGCATTAAACTGAACTTCTCCCCCACTTGTAATTCGGAAAGTACCTGGGGTAGTGTAATAATAACAATTTAACTGCGTCACCGCCGCCTCAAATGTTACATTCCCCGTTTGCGTTCCGCCCGTGCGTGCTGTCTTAATTTCGACCGAAGCATAGGCTGCCAATTTGTTCTGTAGATCTGTTGCACTTAAGATGGCATTATCTGCCGTGGGAGAAAACGTATACGTTCCGTTCTGGGCATAGGCCCAAGTACCATTGCTATTCGATGCCGCCGAGGTAATTCGAACATCACTATGCTGGGCATTCGCCCAAAAACTCACTAGGCACAGAAAAATCATCCCGGCCGTCCTGAATCCAAAAGCGTTTAATTTCCCCCAGCCCATACATCAATAGTAATAATCCACCTGAATCCGGTCGCCCACCACCAAGGTCGCCGCCCCATTATTCGTCGGGTTATAGGTCAATGTCGTTCCCGAAACGGAGAGCGCCGTCTTCGAAATGCGAACCCCATTGATAAATAAACGAATCGTGGAATTGACATTCGGGGTTTGTGTCAGCGTAAAACTTGTTTGACCCGCCGTCGCTACGGTATACTCATCAGACACGAATCGCACCAAACTATAATCCGTATTGATAGTCGCCTGTGTGAATGCATTCGTTCCATTCCCCTTGAGAATCCCCGTCAGAGTCGTGGCACCCGTTCCTCCTTTTCCCACCGACAAGCTTCCGGAAAACTTCGCATCTGTCACCGCACCATTGGCGATTTTCACCGTACTAATCGCATTATCGCTAATCACTGGGGCAGCCGATGTCGTCCCCGTTCCACCCAAATCACCGGCCAATTGAATCTTCCCTTTCGTGCTCGTGTTGGCATCCACCACCGTGGCACTCGCCATCGCCGTTTGCACAAAGGCCGTCGTCGCCAAAGCCGTCGAATTATTTCCGGACGTCTGCGTTACGCCCATGGTACCCGTCGGCAAACTCGGCGTTCCTGTAAATACCGGCGAATTCAAATCCGCCTTATTGTTCAACGAAGTCTGCAATGCAACCCCCGTCGTGGCCAAATCCACATAATCCTTCACCGCTTTCACCGATGGATATTTCGAATTCGAGGTGGCATCCGTGGAAACGCTGACCGACTTATTCCCAACATCCTCCTTTTGCGCCAAACCTGGAACAGTGGGCACCGCTGCCGTTCCACTCAAATCACCCGCTAATTGAATCTTGCCCTTGGTCGTCGCATCCGCATCCACCACCGTGACGCTCGCCATCGCCGTCTGCACAAAGGCCGTCGTCGCCAAGGCCGTCGAATTATTTCCAGACGTCTGCGTCACACCCGTCGTACCCGTGGGTAAACTCGGCGTGCCCGTAAATACCGGGGAATTCAAATCCGCCTTATTGTTCAACGAGGTCTGCGAGGCAATCCCCGCCGTGGCCTGATCCACATAATCTTTCACCGCCTTTACCGATGGGTATTTGGTGTTCGAGGTGGCGTCGGTGGCAACACTCGTCGACTTGTTTCCTAAGCTCTCTTTTTGGGCCAAACCCGGAACCGTCGGAGCAGTTGCCGTTCCGCCTAAATCACCGGCCAACTGAATCTTTCCCGTCGCTAAAGTCGTCGCGTCCGAAACACCGTTGGCAATGACAGATGATATCGCATTATCAATATAAGATTTAACCGCACGCTGGGTCGGATAGAGGCTATTACTCGGATTTGAATTCCCTAGATCAATTGCAGCAGATTTATTCACCATGTTTTCATAGGTCCCCGAGAGATTCGCAACCGTATTCTGTGTCGAATTTAGTTGCGATTGCAGGGAACCGATTTGGCCTTGAATCGTAGAGGCCGTTGATTGTATTTGGTTTGAATTCTGTTGAATGCGTGCATCATGATCATTCAAGGTGGTATTCACCTGCTGGATGTCGTTCGCTTGTTTCCCAAGCTGTGTAGTTAATCCGGAAATCGACTGATCTATGATCCCAAAACGCGTTTTGTTGGCATTTTGATTCGCCTCAATTTTGGCTGAATTTTCCTGGACTCCCGTCAATGCCGTGCCCACATCCTTCTTGATAGGATCTAAATCTTTGGGAATCAAATAGCCCACATCATTCTTAAACTGACTTAAATTCGTGGGCGAATCGCGCACGTTTTTGTAATCCACCGACTCCGCATACAGCGAATA
>JBJTMZ010000006.1:0-6607 GCA_046073805.1 Aquirufa sp. | reverse complement strand
AATGAGAAAAAGAGAAAAGGTTTAGTAGGTAGAAAACCAGAAAAAACAGAAGCATAAGATGACATTAGTTAACGAACCTGTAGATAAAAATAGTAATCGCAAGAAGTATTGCCGTTTTAAGAAAGCTGGCATTCAATACATTGATTACAAAAACCCAGATTATTTATTGAAGTTGGTAAACGAGCAAGGTAAAATTTTACCTCGTCGTATTACAGGAACTTCATTGAAATTCCAACGTAGAGTGGCTCAAGCGATCAAACGCTCACGTCATTTAGCCTTGATGCCGTATGTGGCGGATGGTTTAAAATAAACTGGGGATAACCTGATAAACATTTGATTGTAAAATAAGATGGAAATTATATTAAAAACGGATATTGCTGGATTAGGATATAAGAACGATGTGGTAGCGGTGAAAGCTGGTTACGGTCGTAATTACTTAATTCCACAAGGGTTTGCTGTGATGGCAACTCAATCCAATCGTAAAGTATTAGCTGAAAACATTAAGCAAGCGGCGCACAAAGTGGAGAAAATCCGTCAAGATGCGTTTGATTTAGCTGCTGCAATTGGCGAAATGAGTTTGACTATTGCTGCAAAAGCAGGAGATAGTGGTAAAATCTTTGGTCGTGTGACAAGCTTACAGGTTTCTGAGATGTTAAAGGAAAAAGGATTCGATGTAGATCGCAAGAAAATTTCGTTTGATTCAGAGGTTAAAACGACAGGCGATTACACGGCGACTTTGGATTTACACAAAGACGTAAAACATAAAATTGCTTTCTCTGTAGTAGGTGAGTAATTAGATTGCGCTTAATAAGTATTGAAGTCGTATTGGTGAACCAATACGACTTTTTTTGTATTTTCGTTTTCTGATAAATTTTGCGACATGAAATTTTGGGTTTTGGGTGTTTTATTTCTTTTAACGCATTGGGCGGTAGCTCAAACCAAAATTCTTTTTCCCTATGAACGCCAAGTTTTCCAACGAAATCAAACCAATGAGGCAACGATTTCAATACTTGGTAACTGTTCTGTTGATGCAAACCGTGTTCAGGCTAAACTGGAAGTTGTTAAAGCGGGCCAAGGTGAAACCACTGCTTGGATAGACATCAATCCTCGGCCAGCTGGCGGATTGTTTAATGGCAAGATTCAAGCAAAGGGCGGCTGGTATAAATTGAAAATTCGTGTTTTTAAAGGTCAAACCTTATTAGATTCTGCACAAGTTGCTCGCGTGGGGATTGGTGAAAACTACCTGATTGCTGGTCAGTCGAATTCCCAAGGTACCATTCGTCAATCGAATGAAAAAGGTGCTACGGATGACCGTGTTGTTGCGGCTAATTTTTATTCCAAGGATTTGGAATCCAATAAAGGAGGGAATTATCGTTACCTAGGGGAACAGAATTTAGATTTCCCCATGGATCAGTTTGTTCAGATGGATAGTTTATCTACGATTGGTCCCATTGGTTTATCACCTTATTATTGGGCTGCCTTAGGGGATAGTTTAGTTAAAACCTATCAAGTTCCGGTTTGCTTTATTAATACGGGCTGGACGGCGACATCCATTCGAAATTGGGTTGAGTCAGCAGAAGGATTGGCTTCAACGAATCCTTGGGCTTCCATATTTTCATATCCAAAGGGATTTCCTTACGAGAATTTAAAGCGGTCTTTACAAGTTTTTGGAAAGAATATGGGCTTCCGCGCCATACTTTGGCATCAGGGCGAAACGGATAGTAATTTCGATATGCCTAAGCTCGAATACCAGAATTACTTGAAAAAACTTATTCAGTATTCGCGTCGAGATGCTGGGTATAACATTCCTTGGCTTGTCTCGGAGGCGTCTTATTTCTCCGCACTAAAAAGTACTGGATGTACACCTGGTAAAATAAATGCCGACATCATTCAAGCGCAGCGTGATATATTGAAGTTGGACGACCTGCCATCTGTATTTGCCGGTCCAAGTACCGATGATGTTGAAATTCCGCGTAAAAGCGATGATATTTCACTTTGTGTGCATTTTACGAAAGAGGCCTATGGGGAACTTGCTCAGCGATGGCTAAACAAAATCAAAGTTTTAGTCGATAACAAGGTAGCGAAGCCACTTTTAGCCGACAACCTTCCGCTTATTTCTGCCGCTTGTTTGGCGGATACGTCAAAAATTGGAGTTGCTCAACTAATTGCCTTGCCGGGTAGAAATGTGGATTGGGTTGATGTGAATGGATCCGTCATCGCATCGGCAAGTAAGAGTCAAAGCCTAACAGCGGGGAAATATCAACTCGCAATCTCCGATTCTTTGGGTCAAAAACAATTGACTCCTTATTTTAATTTAAGTCAAGTGGCCAAACCTGCTGCCCCAACCATATCAACTTCGGGATCTTTGCAGTTTTGTCAAGGCCAACAAGTCACATTGGAGGCGAAGTCGAGTGAAAAGAATTTCATTTGGACTTCTGGGGAAAGTACTTCGACAATCACCGTGTCTAACTCTGGAATTTATCGAGTTCAGGCCAAAGACGAGTTGAATTGTTTGTCAAATTTCTCCGCGAGCGTAACGACACGCATGTATTCAAATCCCAATAGCCCTTCGATTAGTCAAATAAGCCCTTATTTCTTAAATGGCGGTGTTAAATTGACGGATATTGAATTTAATTGGTCGGTAAATAATGGGCCTGTTTTACCCGATAAAGGAGTGAATTTACGGGTCAACCAGTCTGGCGTCTATAAAGTATTTGCTTCCAAGCAATACATTGATGGGCCCAAGTGTATATCTAACGCGGTTGAGTTAACTTATGCGCTACCCAATGATGGTGGTATTACGGTTTACCCGAACCCTGCGACAACTTCCGTGGTAATTCAATCGAAGGCGAATTTAGCTGGGGCTAAGTTTGAATTATATTCCATTGACGGCCGAATGATTCTGGATGGCACAATCAATGAAGATGGCGCATTTGGCCTCAAGACAGACGGGTATGCAGCCGGTGTCTATAAATTGTTAATTAAACCACGGTCAAATGAAATTCTTCAAAAGACCATTGTGATTGGTCAATAAAAAAAGCCATCCGTATGAAAACGGATGGCTTTTTACTAAGCTACTAGCTCGATTAGGCTAAGGCTGCTTTTAAGTTAGTATCCAAAGCTTCCAAGAACTCCTCTGTATACAAGTAGTGCTCGCCATGATTCACTTTGTTTCCGTGAATACATACGGCAAGGTCTTTCGTCATTTTACCTGACTCAACCGTTTGAACACAAACCTTCTCAAGCGTTTGGCAGAAGTTAACTAAAGCTGCGTTGTTATCTAATTTACCGCGGAACTCCAAGCCACGTGTCCATGCAAAGATCGATGCAATTGGATTCGTAGAAGTTGGCTTTCCTGCTTGGTGATCACGGTAGTGACGAGTCACCGTTCCGTGTGCCGCTTCTGCTTCCATTACTTTTCCATCGGGTGTGATTAACACAGATGTCATCAAACCTAATGAACCGAAACCTTGTGCAACCGTATCTGATTGAACGTCTCCGTCATAGTTTTTACATGCCCAAACGAAATTACCATTCCACTTCAAAGCTGAAGCCACCATGTCATCAATTAAACGGTGCTCGTAAACGATGCCCGCTGCATCAAACTTAGCCTTATAATCATTTTGGTAGATTTCCTCAAAGATATCCTTGAAACGACCATCGTATTTTTTCAAGATCGTATTCTTCGTAGACAAATATAATGGCCATCCTTTGCTCAACGCCATGTTAAAGCATGAGTGAGCAAATCCTTTGATCGACTCATCCGTATTGTACATCGTCATCGCAACGCCGTCCCCTTTGAAGTTATATACCTCAAATGTTTGTGCCTCGCCACCATCTTCTGGTTGGAATGTAACCGTTAATTTTCCTTTTCCTTTTGTAACGAAATCCGTTGCTCTGTATTGATCACCGAATGCGTGACGACCAATCATGATAGGAGCTGTCCAGTTAGGTACTAAACGGGGAACGTTTGCGCAAACGATCGGCTCACGGAATACCGTACCATCCAAGATGTTACGAATGGTTCCGTTTGGTGATTTCCACATTTGCTTCAAATCGAATTCTTTTACACGTGCCTCATCCGGTGTGATTGTTGCACACTTGATACCCACACCGTATTTTTTGATTGCTTCTGCAGCCTCGATCGTCACTTGGTCATTGGTCTCATCACGATATTCCACACCTAAGTCGTAGTATTTGATATCAACATCCACGTAAGGTAAGATCAACTTATCTTTGATAAATTTCCAAATGATGCGAGTCATTTCGTCTCCATCAAGCTCAACGACCGGATTGGCCACTTTAATTTTTTCCATTTTGATACAGATTGTTTATAAGCTTTCAAATCAACCAAGCTTAGGCTCGATTAATCTTGCAAAGGTAAATAAGGAATTCTTTTTTATTCATGATTTTGAGGTTAATTTGAAGGATTTACTGAATATTTTTTATGGAAACCGTTATTAAGATTGCCTGTCAGGATGAAAAAGGACTTGTGCACAAAATCACAGGCATTTTATTTGAAAAATTATTGAATGTTACGCGTACCAATGAATTCGTAGATGAGGCATTTAATCAGTTTTTTATGCGAGTTTCCTATGTGGGGAATTGTGATATCGACCAATTGAATGCCGAATTGAAAGCCGTTCTGCCGGTAGATGCAACGGTCGACATCATTCCTCCTGCAATCAAGCGTGTCGTACTTCTTGTCACCAAAGAACATCACTGCCTAGGCGACTTGCTCATTCGTTCGCAATTTCAAGATCTACCGTTTCAGATTGAAGCGGTTATCGGGAATCACTCGACCCTGGAAGGACTCTGTCAACAGTTCCATATTCCGTTTCACTTAATCAGTGCGGAAGGAGTGACACGCGAAGCGCATGAAGATTTGGTTCAGAAACAAATTGATGCCTATCAGCCCGACTACATCGTTTTGGCGAAATACATGCGGATTTTAACGCCCCATTTTTCCGCGAAGTATTTGGGCAAAATGATCAATATTCACCATTCGTTCTTGCCGGCGTTTATTGGGGCGAAGCCTTACCAACAAGCCTTTGACCGGGGTGTAAAAATCATCGGGGCTACTGCCCATTTTGTGACGGATGATTTGGATGAGGGTCCCATTATTTGCCAAGACGTTGTTGCGGTTAACCATACCTTCTCGGCCAAAGAAATGGCAAAAGCGGGGAAAGATGTTGAGAAAATTGTACTTGCCAATGCGCTGAAAATGGTCTTTGAGGATCGCGTATTTTTGCATCAGAATAAGACCATCATTTTTGAATAAGAATTTGCGCCAAAATGCGTAAATTGCATTCCTTTTTTATAGCACTATGTTTGAAAATCTAAGTTCCAAGTTAAGTACCGCGATGCGTACCCTCAAAGGAAACGGACGCATCACCGATGTGAACGTTGCCGCCACCGTCAAAGAAATTCGACGGGCTTTGATGGATGCCGACGTAAACTATAAGGTTGCCAAGGAAATCACCGATCGCATCAAGGATCAGGCCATGGGCCAGAAAATCTTGATTGCTGTTGAGCCAGGCCAACTCCTCGTGAAGATTGTTCAGGAGGAACTAACCCAATTAATGGGTGGAACCAAACAAGATATCAACCTAAAAGGAGACCCTGCTGTTGTGTTAATCGCAGGTTTACAGGGTTCGGGTAAGACAACCTTCTCAGGGAAGTTGGCCCAGCACATTAAAAAAGGAGGACGCAACGTCCTATTGGTTGCCTGCGACATCTATCGCCCGGCAGCGATTGACCAATTGAAAGTATTGGGCGAGCAAGTAGACGTCGAAGTTTACGCTGAACCCGAAAATAAAGATGCGGTTTCAATCGCTCAAAATGCACTTTCTTATGCGCGCAAAATGGGTAAGAAAGTTGTTATCGTCGATACTGCGGGCCGTTTAGCGGTCGATGAGGCGATGATGAACGAGATTGCAGCGGTCAAAGATGCCATTCGCCCAACAGAGATTTTATTCGTGGTGGATTCCATGACGGGTCAAGATGCGGTAAATACAGCAAAGACCTTTAATGATCGGTTAAACTTTGATGGTGTTGTCTTAACGAAGTTGGACGGTGATTCACGCGGTGGAGCTGCACTTTCGATTCGCCAGGTTGTTGATAAGCCGATTAAGTTTATCTCGACAGGGGAGAAGATGGAGGCGCTGGATTTGTTCTATCCGGATCGTATGGCCAACCGGATTTTGGGGATGGGAGACGTGCTATCCTTGGTGGAGCGTGCCCAACAAGCCTTTGATGAGGAAGAGGCGGCGCGTTTAAATAAGAAGATTCGTCAGAACAATTTCTCGTTTGAAGATTTCTATGCGCAATTGCAGCAAATCAAGAAAATGGGAAATATCAAGGATTTGATGGGCATGGTTCCGGGCATGGGACAAGCCGTAAAGGATGTTGATATTTCGAATGATTCCTTCAAGCCCATTGAGGCGATTATCCAATCGATGACTTTGAAGGAGCGTCAAAATCCAGATATCTTAAATCCGACTCGCAAGAACCGTATCGCGGCAGGTTCAGGAACTTCGATTCAGCAGGTTAATGGCTTATTGAAACAGTTCGAAGACATGCGTAAAATGATGCGTATGATGAACAA
>JBJTMZ010000005.1:0-4469 GCA_046073805.1 Aquirufa sp. | reverse complement strand
ACGAATGAAGAATGGATTCAGACAAATGATATTGTTCAACTACAAGATGCCCGGCAATTTGAGTATTTGGGTCGGTTTGATCGGGTGATTAACTCTGCCGGTCGTAAAATTCATCCGGAGAAGATTGAAAAATTCATTTCGAAGCAAGTGTCAGAAGAATTGGAATTTTTTGTGGAAGGATTGCCCGACGATCATTTTGGTCAAATGGCCTGCCTTTTTTACAAAGGGAAAATGAATGATCAGGAAATACATGCGCTGATGACGTCCTTACGCGGTAATTTTGAATCCTGGGAATTACCCAAACAATTTATTCAATTACCAAATTTCCAAATTACAGCTAGCGGCAAAATAGATAGATTGAAATCCGTAGCTTTGTACCTTAAAACCAAGTAAATGAAAGCATCGCGTCTCGAAAAGAAATTTCAATTGTTTTATGAAAGTCCTAACAATGTTCCTGCCCCCTATCATTTGGAGGCTTCATTTACATTTGAAGGATTTTTATCCGACAATCCCCGTGTGGAGGTTTCCATTCACTACATTGATCGAGATGATTTTTCGCGCGAGGAATTATTAGCGGAAGGATTAAACGTGGAAGATCAATTTACATGGGCGGGCGATTTATCCATCGCATGGCGAAATAAATTAGAGACGTCCTTTTTGTTATTCCAATCAGGTTCCTGTGATCCCCGAGATGAAGAACCTTTTATTACCTTGGAAGCGGCGGATACCACAACGGCTGTTCCCATTAGCTTAGAGATCGAAGATACGTTGATGCAAGAATTTATGCAGGCTATTTTAGAGGTAGCTGGAAATGAAATGCCCTTGTATTTTGGATTTCAATTTACGGATGCGGACGGTGAATGGATTCGAATTGAAGGCGAAATGTCTTTTTTTGATTTAAAATACACCTATCGTTCGGGAGGTGAAAATGGTCCAGTTCGATTTACGGATCAGTGGAATGAGCTGCAAGAATTGATGCAAGTTTTGTTTATCGGTGAATTTATCTTTGAAAAAGGTGTCGAGGATTTAAAACCAAAAACGCAGTTTGCAGTTTATCCGGGTGATGGCAAATGGTATGTGGCTGGGGATACCTGGTTTAGACCGTCGGGAAATAAAGCATATTTCGATTTAATTGAAGATAAATTACGTAATCTATTCACTATTTAATTTCCCTGATTATGAATCAATCGACTGAGGAAAGAATCCAAGAGGTTTTAGCTTTGCAAAAATCTTCTTTGCTACGCCTAAAAAACGCAAGTGCGGATGAACGAATTGAGAAGCTAAAGAAATTACAACGATATATGCTGGCGCACAAGCAAGAATTATTTGATGCGCTCTATCAGGATTTTCGAAAACCTACTTCCGAAGTAATTATTGGGGAATTATTGGGTGTGAAACGGGAAATTGATCACATGATTTCGAATATTCGTTCATGGATGAAGCCACAAAAAGTTTCAACCCCACTCTTATTATTAGGAACAAATGGGCACATCCAATACGAGCCTAAGGGATTGTGTTTAATTATAGCACCTTGGAATTACCCATTTAATTTGGCCGTTAATCCGTTGGTTCATGCGATTGCTGCGGGGAATGCGGTTATTCTTAAGCCTTCTGAAATGAGTGAAAATACATCGGCATTCATCAAAAAAATGATTACGGCTTTGTATGACCCTGCTGATGTTTTTTGTGTCGAGGGAGACGCTCAGGTTTCTACCTTTTTGTTACAGCAGAAGTTCGATCACATCTTTTTTACGGGATCTCCGGCCATTGGAAAGGTGGTCATGGCAGCTGCCGCGAAAAATTTGACATCCGTTACCTTGGAGTTGGGCGGAAAGTCGCCAGCGATTATTGGCCCTGATGCCGATATGACCAGTATCGTTCAGAAAATTGCTTGGGGTAAGTTTTTAAACAATGGGCAGACATGCATAGCACCCGATTATGTGTATGTGCATGAAAAGGTTCATTTTCAGTTTTTAGCGGGACTTGAAAATGCTATTCAGGCTTTTTATAATACCGAATCGAAAGGAATTGAGCAGAGTAAAGATTATGCCCGTATCGTTAATCGTCGCCACTTTGATCGAATCGTTCGATTGATGGACGATGCGAAAGAAAAAGGTGCTAAGGTGATTTGTGGGGGAGATTTAAATCCGGATACTAATTACATCAGCCCTACGATTTTAAGTCAGTGTACACTAGATATGGCCATCATGCAAGAAGAGATTTTTGGGCCTATTTTACCTGTACTTACTTATCGATCCGAAGAGGAAATAATTAATTATTTGAGTAAAGAGGAGAAGCCCTTGGCCTTGTATATTTTCTCAGAGGACAAGACATTTATTGATTACATCAACAAGAATACTTCCGCAGGCGCTACGGTGGTGAATGATTGTTTAATTCAATTTGGCCATTCATCATTGCCTTTTGGCGGTGTGAATAATTCGGGAATCGGAAAATCGGGTGGCAAATTCGGATTTCAAGAATTTTCACATTCGAAATCTGTTCTTGTTCAGAAAACAAATGCACTTCGCTTCTTTTATCCACCGTATACCTTGCGAACAAAATGGCTAATCGAGCAAGTGTTAAAATGGTTTTAAGAATCTGCTTCGGATTTTTGTTTCTCTTTGGTGTGGCTTATGTTTCCCAGGGGCAATTAGCTCCATTGGATCAAAATCGGACCTCGCGCCAATTTTTGCGCATTTCTTTAAATAAGGCTCCCTTAGAGCTCTGGTTTCCTGCAGGTTACGATTCTGTAGCGCAATCGACAGCGCGATTAATGGATTCCACTTGGTTGAATATTGGTGGTGCGTTTCCTAAAACCAATAATCGTTTTCGGGTCATACTTCAAAACCAAGGAATGGTTTCCAATGGTTTTGTGAGTTTAATGGCACCTCGTGCCGAATTTTTGACCACTGCTACGCAAGACGCATCTTTGTTGGGGACCAATGACTGGCTACCACTACTTGTTTCACATGAATTGCGGCATGTGCATCAAAACAATGCGGCCCGTCGAGGTTTGGGCAAGGTCATCCATTCACTTTTTGGTTCTTATGGTCAATCGGTCTACAGTAATCTACTGATTCCCAATTGGCTTTGGGAGGGTGATGCCGTGGAGACCGAATCGCGCATGAATGGGATGGGACGTTCCTATATTCCTCAGTTTAAAATGCCATTGAAAGCATATATACAAGAATTTGGCGTACCCTCCTATGCTAAATTGAATGGAAAATCGTACCAACAGCTTGTTCCGAATCATTATGTGATTGGTCAATTTTTAAGTCAATCGATGACTCAAGATTTCGGGCAAGATTTTATACCTCATCTTTGGCAGTCGACCTTGGACCATCCTACTTTATTTGGTTTTTCTAAGCAGTTTAAAAAGGTGGCTGGTCGTTCCATTGATCAATATGCGAAGGAAAAGTTAGCTATATTCTCTTCCTTAGGTAAATCGAATGGTAGATGGAAAAAGGGATTTATTCAATATCAGTACCCGAATGTACTTCCTGACGGCCGCATCATAGCGGTGAAAAGTGGATTTGGTGATATTAAACAATTGGTTGAAATTAATGGAACCAAGGAACGACGATTAAGCTTTTTAGGTCCTTGGTTAGATCCATCCATGTTGAGTTGCTCATCCGAATATAGTGTTTGGGCAGAAATGGTCTATCATCCACGCTGGGGACAAGAACAGCGATCAAGATTGGTTTTTTATTCACATCAAACGGGCCAAAAAAAGTATTGGGGTCAAGGGATGAAATGGATTAATCCAAGCATCTCGCCCGATTCCAAGGTCATTTCTTTGATTGAATTAATGGAAAATGGCAGTTCAGTTCTTCGAGTTTATGATTTAGCGAGTAAAAATGTACTCGCCGAACGGAGGGCTAAACCGGGGGAACAATTTCTGCATCCCCGATTAGGCGATCACAATGAACTTGTTTTTATCAGTAAACTAAATTCGAATAAAACGCTTATTCGATGGGATTACCTGAGTAATGTAGATTCTTTTGTTTATTCTATGGGTGAACGAAATATTGCTCATCCATATTTATCAGGCGATTGGATTTATATGAACTTCCCCAATCAAGAGGTGGATCAAATTGCCCGTTTGAATCTCCTTGATAAACGATTTGAACTAGTAAGTAAAGAATCTTGGGGTGCTTATTTTGCCGTACCCATGGGTGACACCTTGATATATTCTGCCTACAGCCCTCAAGGGCAGTTTTTAGCGAAAAAATTAATTGAGCCCCAAACTTTGATTTTGGGATCGCCTAATATCACAAAAGGTACAGTTATTTCTGGGCCTAATTATCCGACAAAGATTGTATCTAAATGGAATATTTTCCAACCATTTACTTGGGGACCCATGGTTTCGTCTTCGGGTAATCAATTGGAAATCAGTGTTATATCTCGAGATGTTCTGAATTCACTTCAAGCTTCAGCTGGAGTTCAGTATGGTATGAATGAACGGAACT
>JBJTMZ010000004.1:0-4323 GCA_046073805.1 Aquirufa sp. | reverse complement strand
GATAGACATAATAACGAATCGATGGGATTTCTGTTTCCGTATTTTTCGCTAGCGAAAAATACGGAAACAGAAATCCCATCGATTCGTTATTATGTCTATCGTTATGTAGTGGCGGTAAACCATTTCAATAATCAGCTATCGATGTATGCGCATAGCTATGATGGTTCAGAGCCGTCTTTTGATACGCTGACTTTTCTGTTAAATATGCCGCATTACGAGCCAGCCCCTTTCGAGCGCGTTGGGGATGAGGTGAGTAATTTGAATGATGAACAAGTGAAGGAAATTGTGGAGACCTGCATCAAACATTGTTTGCGTGGGGATGTTTTCCAAATCGTTCCATCTCGTCGTTTTTCACAAGGATTTAAAGGGGATGATTTTCAAGTATACCGCGCTTTGCGTTCGGTTAATCCGTCTCCTTATTTATTCTACTTCGATTATGAGCAATACCGAATCTTTGGCGCATCGCCAGAGAAACAAATCAAGATCGAAGGGGATATTGCCGAAATTCATCCGATTGCGGGGACTTTCAGACGTTCCGGGGACGATGCGCGCGACGCTGAATTAGCTCAAGAGCTGTTGGCAGATCCCAAAGAAACCGCCGAACATGTCATGTTGGTCGATTTAGCGCGGAATGATTTGAGCCGAAGTGCGGATCAAGTGAAAGTGGAGACCTTCAAAGAGGTACAATTCTTTTCGCATGTTATCCACTTAGTTTCCAAGGTGACAGGCCGATTGCAAAAAGGCGTGAATCCATTGCAGTTAGTCGCGGATACATTTCCTGCGGGAACCTTGAGTGGAGCACCGAAGCACAATGCCATGACGATTATTAATCGGTTGGAGCCTACCAATCGGGCGATTTACGGTGGAGCGATTGGTTTCATGGATTTCCAAGGAAACTTTAATCATGCCATCGCCATCCGTACCTTCTTGAGCAAGGGCAATACCTTATTTTTTCAAGCCGGAATGGGGGTTGTCGCAAAGTCGGTCGTGGCCAGCGAAATGCAAGAAATACATAATAAATTAGCAGCTTTGCGTCGTGCATTGGAAGTTGCGGAGAACTTAGCATAAGAAGACATGAAGAACGTATTGGTATTAGATAATTATGATTCCTTCGTGTACAACTTGGTATACTTGTTGAAGGAATTAGGGGCGAATGTAGATGTGTTTCGCAACGATAAGATAAGTTTGGAAGAAGTGGCCCAGTATGACCAAATTCTCCTCTCGCCAGGTCCAGGCATTCCGTCGGAAGCCGGAATCATGATGGATTTGTTGAGGGAGTATAAATCGACCAAAAAAATATTAGGTGTTTGCTTAGGACATCAAGCAATTGCGGAGGCCTTTGGTTCGGAATTACAGAATATGGGGGAGGTATTGCATGGCGTGACGACGGAGTGTCAGGTAATCGATCCTTCAGAGCGTTTGTTTTTGGATATCCCTTCACGTTTTGAGGTATGTCGTTACCATTCCTGGACGGTGATTCCCGGTTCGATGCCGAGTGATTTGAAGATTACGGCGCAAGATGACAAAGGATATGTGTTGGCCGAGGCGCATCAGCAATACGATGTTCGTGGGGTGCAATTTCACCCGGAGGCGTATTTGACCCAACATGGATTGCAAATGATTAAAAATTGGATGAAATAAGATGAAAAAAGTTCTCGAAAGAAGAGTGAGTGGAGAGGCGTTGTCGGAACAAGAGGCGCACGATATCATGTTACAAATTGGTAATGGCGGGATTAATCCGAGCCAAATTGCCGCATTTTTATCCTCCTATTGGTATCATCCGATTCAGGTACATGAGTTGAAGGGTTTCGTTTCTGCCATGTTAGACTTGGCGGTAACAATCGATTTAACTGAATTTGATGCGATGGATGTTTGTGGTACGGGCGGCGACGGGAAAGATACCTTTAATATTAGTACGACCTCTTCCTTTGTGATTGTCGGGGCAGGTCAAAAAATCGCGAAACACGGAAATCATGGGGTATCCTCTTCGGTGGGCTCTTCCACAGTCTTGGAATTTTTGGGCTTGAAATTTAATAACGATCCCAAAATCTTAAAGCGTAAAATGGAAACAGCGGGTATGTGTTTTTTACATGCTCCCTTGTTTCATCCTGCCATGCGTTTTGTAGGGCCGATCCGAAAAGAATTAGGCATGAAGACCTTTTTTAATTTGTTGGGGCCCTTGTTGAATCCGGCCAAAGTGAGCAAACAGCTAACCGGTGTTTATTCGCCCGAGGCATTCGATTTGTATGCGGGATTCTTCAAAGACAGCGGCAAGAAATATGGGATTGTATTTGCCGAGGATGGTTACGATGAGATTTCATTGACTTCGAATTTTCAGGTGGAGACTTCGGCGGGCCGTCAAGTATACACACCCAAGGATTTGGGATGTGACTATGTTCAGCAATCGGAGTTATTTGGTGGAGCGAATGTGGAGGAATCGGCCAACATGCTATATAAGATTTTACAACGTGAAGGAACGCCGGCGCAAACGAATGCTGTATTGGCCAATGCGGGTGCGGCACTTTGGGTTGCTGAAAAGGCTCCGTCATTAGCAGATGGATTTGCGATGGCCAAGGAATCCTTGGAAAGCGGGAAAGCGTTTCAGGTGTTCAAGAAGTTTATTATGGATTAATCGCAATCAGATATGAGTATTTTAGACCAAATCATTGCCACAAAACGTGAGGAAGTTGCTGCGGCCAAAGCGCGCGTTTCGGTGTCCCAACTGGAGAAGCAGGGCTACTTTGCGCGGGCTTGTCACTCCTTGGCGATGTCCTTGGTCCAACCAGCTTCGACGGGAATCATTGCGGAGTTTAAGCGGAAATCCCCTTCAAAAGGAATTATTAATGATTCCATGGGAGTCGATGAGGTGACTCGAGGCTATGTGGCAGCGGGGGCAGCTTGTTTGTCAGTTTTGACGGATACGCATTATTTTGGGGGGACATATTCCGACTTTGATTTAGCTCGTCGGACGAATCCAAACACGCCGATCTTGCGCAAGGATTTTATGGTGGACGAATACCAAATCATCGAAGCGAAATCGATGGGTGCGGATGTAGTTTTGTTGATCGCTGCAGCTTTAAGTCCTGCGGAAATCAAAACATTGGGGAGCTTGGCTCGTTCATTAGGTATGGAAACCTTATTGGAGGTTCATGACCAGGAAGAATTGGATCGTTCCTTGGGAGAATATATTTCGGTCGTAGGAGTGAACAACCGGAATTTGAAGAATTTTGCGGAGCAAAACGTGGAGGCCTCGAAGGTACTTGCGGATAAGATCCCAGCACAATTTGTGAAGGTATCGGAGAGTTGCATATCGGGACCCGAGATAATCAAGGAATTGAAAGCTTATGGGTATCGGGGATTTTTGATTGGGGAGAGTTTTATGAAGACGACTAATCCGGGCCAGGCATTAACTGATTTTTTAAAGCAATAGGGTATGAAGTGGAAGGTTTGCGGCATGCGGGATTTGGCGAATATTGAAGCGGTGGTGGCTTGCGAACCTGATTACATGGGTTTTATCTGGGTGGAGAAATCCCCTCGTTATGTGGGACCCGATTTTGTGATTCCGACGTTGCCTGCAAAAACCCAGGCCGTAGGTGTTTTTGTGAATGAATCGGTTGCGAATATATTGGCATTGTCGAAAAAGGCAGGCTTTCAAGTTGTGCAGCTACACGGGGAAGAGGGGCAAGAGGAGATTGATACACTTCGTGATGCTGGCTTGGTGGTGATTAAGGCAGTTAGTGTCGCAACTGAATCGGATATGTTGGGGTTAGATTTAAACCCTGATTATTATTTGTTTGATACGAAGAAGGGATCGCAAGTGGGAGGCACAGGTGAGAAGTTTGATTGGGCTATTTTGAAGGCATACAACTTGGATATTCCCTACTTTTTAGCGGGAGGATTGGATGAGGCGAGTATCAAAGAGGCGAAAAAATTACCGGGGCTCTATGCCTTGGATTTCAATAGTAAATTAGAGTCGAGTCCGGGAATGAAGGACTTGGTAAAGGTGAAGGAAATAACACAAAAAATATGAATCAGTCATTTCAAGTTGACGAGCGTGGGTATTACGGAGAATTCGGCGGCGCCTTTATTCCCGAAATGTTATACCCCAATGTAGAGGAATTGCGGAGTCGCTATTTGGACATTATCGCAGACCCTACTTTTCAGGAGGAGTTTCATGCTTTGTTGAAGGACTACGTTGGCCGACCAACCCCTTTGTTCAAGGCGGAGCGTTTGTCGGCGAAGTACAATACGAAAATTTACTTGAAGCGGGAAGATTTATGCCACACGGGGGCGCACAAGGTGAACAATACAATTGGACAAATC
>JBJTMZ010000003.1:0-33118 GCA_046073805.1 Aquirufa sp. | reverse complement strand
CACGAACCCCTTGAAATTGGTTGATGTTCGCCACCACATCCCAAACCGTCGAATTTTGTTCCGCTGCCGTCAGCGCGATTTTGGCGATGGTTGTATCTCCAATTCCACGTTTAGGCAAATTGATAATTCGTTTAAATGCCTCTTCGTCTTGTTGGTTCACCACAAAACGCAAATAGCCCAAAACGTCCTTGATTTCCTTGCGTTGGTAGAAAGACAAACCGCCGATAATCCGATACTTAATATTTAAGCGACGTAAGGACTCCTCAAACGAACGCGATTGGGCATTCGTACGGTAAAGAATGGCGAAGTCGGAGAAATGTAACCCCTCTTTCTGGCAGGTTTCGAAGATGGTCGAGGCGATAATTCGCCCCTCCTCATTATCACTTCCTGCGCGTATGATTTCGATTTGGTCCCCATCCTCATTGGAGGTAAAGACATCCTTTTTCAGTTGGTTTTTATTTCGCGCAATCACGGAATTCGCCACAGCCACGATGGCTTTCGTAGAGCGGTAATTCTCCTCCAACTTGATGGTCGTCAAATCCGAATAATCGCGTTCGAAGTTGAGGATGTTTTGAATATCCGCCCCGCGGAAAGCATAAATACTTTGGGCGTCATCACCTACCACGCAGATGTTGCGGTGAACGGCCGACAGCTTTTTGGTGATCAAGTATTGGGACACGTTGGTATCCTGAAACTCATCCACCATGACGTGCTTAAATTTATGTTGGTACTTATGTAGCACATCCAAATGGTCCCTGAAAAGGATATTCGTTTGGAATAATAAATCGTCAAAGTCCATCGCATTCGCTTGGAAGCAACGGGTACAATACAACTTGTACAGCTGTCCCATCATCGGGATTTTGGCGTAGCGGTCTTCTTGCTCGAGAACCGGACTATTCAGGTATTGTTCAGGTCCGATCAATCGGTTCTTCGCATTCGAAATACGATTAAGTACCAAATTGACTTTGTAGACTTTATCGTCGAGGTTTTGTTCTTTGATTAGGGTACGAATGAGCGATTTGGCATCGTCCGTATCGTAAATGGAAAAGTTTGATGTATAGCCCAAACGATCCCCTTCAAAACGGAGTATTTTCGCAAAGACTGAGTGAAAGGTTCCCATCCAGATATTTTTCGCCTGAGTACCAATCACGGTTTCAATACGGTGACGCATTTCCCCTGCGGCTTTGTTGGTAAATGTCAACAACAAGATACTAAACGGATCGACCCCATTGGCGATTAAATGCGCTGTCCGATAAGTAAGCACGCGGGTTTTGCCCGAGCCGGCACCGGCGATGATCATGAGGGGACCATCGATGTGTTCAACTGCTTTTCGTTGGGGTTCATTCAGACCAGCCAGGTAATCCATAGGGTAATAATTTAATTAAAATAGGGGGAGCAAAAATAGGAAATTTTGGTGGGTATTTGGGTGCGCCGACTGATAAAAAAAGGCGCAGAAATTCCGCGCCCTTTTACCCTTAATCTTTCACTTGTTGATGATCTTATTGAACAGCGACTAAATCGCGTTTTACTTCGGTAAGGATGTTAAATGTTTTGCTTTGGATGACTTGTTTGTTGGCGTTTACAATTTCCAATTTGTACTTCCCATCCATTAAACTAGCGAAGTTGAAAAGCTTTTGGTTAGCAATTGCTTCTTGGTGGATGATGTTTTGGTCGGCATCGTAAATCATGACAACTAATTTCGAATTTGGTTCAGCGCTAACTAAGAATTTCATTTTTCCTACTTGGCTGATGCTAACAGGTAATGTTACTTCGGCGGCGTAAGCCATTGAAGTCATGGACATGCTCGTTGCGAAGAAGGCAAGAGCCACTGCGTTAAGAATGAGCTTTTTCATACTGTTTTGATTTTAAATTACTTAGGCGGAATTATTTCCGTTTGTTGACCCAAAACTAGGATTTCAGCATTAACTCCAAATTAAATCCGAGTAAAATTTCATTTTTTCAAGAAAGTTCTTCTTTATAAAATTATAATTCTTGGAATAGTACTAGAAACAGACTAGAATAGATTCAATTTTGGCGGAAAAATACATGCCTTTCATACATGTTACGGAATTGTTAATCAAATCAATCTGATTTTAATGATTTCCTAATCCATCGTTAATTCTACGATAATCAGCACGGGGATTCTTTCGGATAGTTTTGCATCGTAAAAATTCACCAGTATTAAAATCGCATGAAATCTATTTACGTTTTTCTTCTGTTAACAATCACCACATTTTCAGTTTTTGCTCAAGAGGGAGGTACCATTCGCGGTACAATTAAAGACTCAAAAACAAAAGAAGACATCATTGGTGCTACTATATTAGTGCAAGGCATTAATAAGGGAGCTGCGACGGATGTTAATGGTTTTTTCTCTTTTGGAAAGTTGCCTACGGGTTCTTATTCATTAAAGGTTTCTTTTGTAGGTTACGAATCTAAAATATACGAGGGCGTTAAAGTTGAACCCAATCAAGTAACTGAATTAAACTTATCGCTTGCAGAAGAGTCTGCAACGCTTGCTGAAGTTAAGGTCGTTGCACAAAAACTTACAAATACTGAAGTTTCAGTTATTTCAGAGATTAAGGCTGCTCAATTAGTTGTTTCGGGTATTTCAGCGGCTCAAATCACCAAGACTTTAGATCGTACGGCCGCAGAGGTTGTGAAGCGTGTACCAGGTGTTACGATTTTTGGGGAGCGTTTCATCAATATTCGTGGTTTGAACGAGCGGTATAATACGGTGCAATTAAATAATACGTTTGCGCCTTCCATGGAGACGGATATGCGTTCGTTCTCATTTGACATTATTCCTGCGGGACAGATTGATCGTATTTTGGTGTTTAAGTCGCCCGCTGCTGAATTGCCAGGTGAATTTGCGGGTGGAGTTGTCAAAATCTTTACCAAATCGATTCCCGAAAATAATTTCTTGACTGTTGATGTGAGCAATTCATACCGTGATGGTACGACTGGTCAAACATTCTATGCTCCACAGCACGGTTCAAATTACTGGACAGGCTTCAATACAGGATACTTTGATTTGCCAAAAAGCTTTCCAGCTTCCAAGTTTGAAATGCCAAGTTCTGGCGAGGCTTTAGCACAGGTGGGTCGTTCCTTGAGAAATAACTGGGTAGCTGATCAATCTACAGCGAATCCAGACATGCGTTTTTCATTGTCAAGTGGTTTGAAATTCAACCTTGGCAGTGTTCGTGTGGGAAACATCACGGCAATCAACTATTCGAGTACAAAAACCTCATTTAATATGCTTCGCAACGACTATGGTTATTCAGCTATTCAGTCGACAGGCAAGCCTGATTTCGTGTTCAATTTTAATGACCAACAATATTCATCGGCGATTCGCGTGGGTTTGTTGCACAACTGGGCGTTCCGTTTGAATGATCACCATACGATTGAAATCAAAAACTTGTTTAATCAATTGAGTAATGCACAATTTGTGCAACGTATCGGAATTGATAACGGGGCGAATTGGAACATCCAGTCATTTGATCAAATCTATCGCGGTATTTACACAGGTCAGTTGGCCGGCAAGCATGATTTCAACGATGGAAACACCAAATTGGATTGGGTTATTGGTTACAATGCTTCTTACCGTGATCAGCCAGATTACAAGCGTTTCCGTTACATCATTGATGGAAACAGCAAGGTGTTATATGTTCCATTTGGAGCTGCGCAAACCTTTAATTTAGGTCGGACCAACATCATCTTGTCTGAAAATGCGGTCACTGGTGGATTGAATCTATCTCACAAATTTGTTTTGGCCGAGGGGAAAGAATTGGAATTCAAATCGGGTATTTACGCAGAATCGAAAAAGCGTCAATTCAATGCACGTAACTTGGGTTTTGTTCGTGCGAATAGTTCATTGTTCAATATCGGAACGCTTCCGATCGATCAAATTTTCTCGGAGGGCAATATTAATACGACCAATGGGGTGAAAATTGACGAGCAAACCAATCCAAGTGACTCGTATTCGGCAACGAATGATTTATTTGCCGCTTATGTACAAGGTGGATATGCCTTGGGGAATAAATTCAACTTGATTGCGGGTATTCGAGCTGAAAACAACAGTCAGAAATTGAATTCCTTCGATATGACTGGGAAGACGCCAATTAACTACAATAACACGGTTTTAAACTTGTTGCCTTCTTTTAACCTAACCTACAATTTCAGCGCGAAGAGCTTGTTGCGTTTAGCTTATGGACAGACAATTAACCGTCCAGAGTTTAGAGAGGTTGCTCCATTTGCGTTCTATGATTTTGTGAATAACAGAAATATTTCAGGTAATCCTACTTTGAAAAACGCATCGATTCAAAACTTTGATTTCCGTTATGAACAATATCCATCACCATCGGAAGTATTAAGTATCGCTGCTTTCTACAAGCAGTTTACAAACCCGATCGAGGTTGTATTTGCCTCGGGTTCAAATCCTGAATTGAACTTTGCGAATGCAGCGAGTGCCTACAGTGCAGGTTTGGAAGCAGAGATTCGTAAGAATTTGAGTTCAGAAAATCCGAACAGTTTCTTAGGAAAATCAAGTGTCGTTTTCAATGGGGCCTACATTATTTCGAAAGTATCCTTGGGGGCTAATTCCGCTGCGAATCAATCAGATAATCGTCCATTGCAAGGTCAGAGTCCTTACATCATGAATGCTTCGTACAATTACAACGACACGAAAAAGGGACTTCAGTTGAATTTGTCGTATAACGTAATCGGTAAGCGAATTTATGCCGTAGGAAATAACTATGGCTACAATTATCCAGATTGGTATGAGATGCCAAGGAACATTGTGGATTTCACATTCTCCAAAAGATTGTCTGATAAATTCCAGATTAAGGGGGGTATTTCGGACATCTTAAATAATAAGAATATCGTCTTGCAAGATGGTAATCAAGATGGACGATTCGATGTTAGCACGGATCAAACCATTCAATCGTATAGCCCAGGTCGTGTATACTCACTAGGGATTATCGTTAGCCCATTCGGATTTTAATTTCAAACATAGATCAAACAAAAAACAATTAAATAAACAATGAAACAAGTAACAAACAAACTATTCAAGTTACTAGCTGTTTTGACAGTAGTATCTTTGGCATTTTCTTCTTGTCAGAAGGATGAGGAAGTATTCCCGGTTCCAACGGTGACTTCTGCAGGTACGTTATCTGGTGTAACTGGATCAACGGTAACAGTTAAGGCTACGATTAGCGCGCCGGCGGGTTTGAAGTCGATCACTGTATTAAAAAATGGTATTGCATTTGATTCAAAAACGTATACTGCTGGAGAGAAAACAGCTGAGTATTCGAAAGATTATGTCGTGGAAGGTGCTGCTGGTACAGTAGTAACTTTTTCAATTCAAGCAACTGACGTGAAAAACCAAGTTTCTACGATCTCAGGTGTTTCCGTTAACGTAACTGCGGTTCCTCCAAAAGCAATCGTTGAGGTTAAAGGTAACTTGGAAGGAAATATCACTTGGACCGCAGATAAGATCTACAAATTAGTAGGATTTGTGCGTGTGGGTCAAGAAGATGCTTTCGGTGTGATCACAAAGAAAGGTGTTTTGACGATCCAACCAGGTACGGTAATCATTGGTGACCGTGCATCGAAAGGTGCTTTGATCGTTCAACGTGGTTCTCAAATCATCGCGAACGGTACAGCTTCTGCGCCAATCGTATTTACGTCTGAGCGTGCTCCAGGTGAGCGTGAGGCAGGCGACTGGGGTGGTTTAGTTATCTGTGGACAAGCGCCAAACAACTTGCCAAACGATGCAACTAACCGTCAATTAGAAGGTGGTTACGGTGCATTCCATGGTGGTACAGATGCAGCGGATAATTCAGGTTCATTGAAATATGTTCGTTTAGAGTACGCGGGTATTCCAATTAACCCGAACCAAGAGGTTAACTCATTGACACTAGGTTCAGTAGGTTCTGGTACTACGATTGATTACGTTCAAGCATCATTCGGATTAGATGATTCATTTGAGTGGTTTGGTGGAACTGTAAATGCGAAGCACTTAATTGCTTACAAAGGTTTGGATGACGATTTTGATACAGATAACGGTTTCTCTGGTTATGTACAATTCGGTATCGGTATTCGTGGTGCAGCGATTGCGGATCAATCTGGATCTAACGGTTTTGAGTGTGATAATGATGCAAACGGATCTGCAAACACACCATTTACTTCAGCAATCTTTGCTAACATGTCGATCATTGGGGCAAAAGGTGCTACAAACATTGCCATTGACCCATTATTCCAAAACGGAGCTCAATTACGTCGTAACAACAAGCAAAAAATCTACAACACGGTTATCACAGGATATCCATACGGTGTTTACATCGATAGCCAAAAAGGTGCTGCAAAAGTTAATGCTGCGAACGGAGATATCGATTTGCAAAACGTAGTTCTTGCCGGTGTTGAAGGATGGGGACCAGGCGGTTTCGGTTTAGGTTGGTCAGTGAACGTAAAACCAATGGGTGTTGCTGTTCCAGGTTTTGAGAACATGGCTTCAGGTACAAACGGTGCTGCAATCTTAATCGGCGACAAATCTCCTGAAGATTGGTTCAAATCATTGACAGGTAACAAGATTGTAGGTTCGAATGCAAACTTAGGTTTATCATCTTCTTTATGGTCGGCTGGTCGTCCAACATTCGTGTTGACTGCTGGAACATCTGAGTCGTTGATCGGACCAAAGTTGAAGTCTGATTTACCTGCTTTCTTTGAGGCAACGGATTATGTAGGTGCATTTAAATCTACCGACTGGACAGCTGGTTGGTCTGAGTTTGCTCCACAATCTATTGTTTACGTGAAGTAATCATTTTACAAAGGGGGCCAGCATTTAACTGGCCCCTTTTTTATAACCAATATAAAACATGTACAAGTATACCTTCATTCTATTGAGTTTGTGGCTTATTTCATGTCAGCCACCCAAAAATACACCAGCTTATTATTTCAATCAGGCGCAGCAAGATTCACTGCTAACCAATATCATTACATACGTAGCAGAAAATGCAACCTATGCCACTGATTCAACCCGTTTTAAGCCGGAATTCAGAGATTTTTATGCCAAGAAATTGGTCAATTACCATTTGGTTCATTTAGAAAAAGATCCTTCAGGCTTGTATTATTATTTTTTAATACGCCCAGTCGGGAATTTAAAACAGTATCGAAGAGGTGTGGTAGGAAGTTTTACGTTAGACAGTGCGAGTCTAATGCCAAAGAACTTTAAGGAAGTGATAAATACACCCCATTTGGCCGAAGAGCTTGTGATGGAGCGTGGTGCATTTTTATTCCGTGAATTAGTAAAAAAGGGAAATATCAATGAATACATGGTCATGCGCGATTACGTGGAGTGGCCAGATTCAACTTTAAAATATAACACACAAACTAATCGCTGGATGTATATCCTTAGGCCGTAATGCGCATTTCAAAACTTTATATTGGTGTAATTAAGAAAATGTCGGCAGGAATCCTGCCGGCATTTCTTGTATGCATGATGTTTTCTTGTATCAAAAAAGACGAGACTTCTCAAGTCCCGGGATGTACGGCAACGCCACCTTCTACGATTAGTTACAAAAAAGATGTGTTCCCCATCATTAAACAAAATTGTTTAACCTGTCACGATGCGACAAATCATTATGGTGGAATAGTCATCGAAACTTATGAGCAAATTGCCTTATCGGGCACTTCGGGAGAGCTTTATAATTCGATTATGATTTCCTCGAATGGCAAAGCTTATATGCCTAAAGGGGGTAGATTGATGGATTGTGAGATTGCCTTGATAAAAGCTTGGGTAGACCAAGGCGCAAAAAACAATTAATCGATTCTTTATTCGGGGGTAATCTTCTAATTAAATGTTTATTTTAGATTTGGCTTTAAACTAAAATAAAACATATGTGTAAGAATTTGCTTTTGGGTTTCATGTGTGTCTTGAGTTTTTTAACAGTTCAAGCTCAGCAAACAAACGATCATCGGGTTATTGTGATCATGACCGACGGCTTCCGTTGGCAAGAAGTATTTGGCGGCATGGACTCCTCCATCGTCAAAGTGAAGCGTTTTCACCATGGAGATAGTGCTGCGATTGTCTCGAAATACTGGTCGGCCGATGTAGCCACTCGCCGTGCGAAACTTCTTCCTTTTTTCTGGAATACAATTGCGAAAAAAGGCCAGCTTCATGGCAATCGCACCATCGGTTCTTTGGTCAATGTGGCAAACCCTTATTGGTTTTCTTATCCGGGTTACAGCGAGTTGTTGACGGGTCAAGTAGATACGGCGGTTAATTCGAATGACTATAAGGCTAATCCCAATACCAATTTCTTTGAGTATTTGAATGGTTTACCTGCCTATAAAGGCTCCGTGGCGGCCTTCGGTGCTTGGGATGCCTTTGATCGTATTCTAAATGAGAAACGCGCGGGCTTCCCCGTAGTCAATGCATTTGATTCCTATAAATCTTATGTGAATACGCAGGCAAGTTCTTTATTGTCTGACATGGCCAAAGACTCTTTCCGGGCTTTTGGAGATGCGGAGATTTTGGATGGATTTATGCATTATCAAGCCATGGATTATTTGAAAAACAAGAAGCCCAAGGCCATGTTCATTTCCTATGGCGAGACTGATGAGTTTGCCCATGAAGGACATTATGGACATTACTTAAACGCGGCACATCAGTTTGATGCTTGGTTGGCCGATATCTGGAACTTTGTCGAGTCGGATCCCTTATACAAAGGTAAAACAACGATTTTGATTACGACCGACCATGGTCGTGGGGATGTGATCAAAACGCAATGGACTTCACATGGGGAGAAAGTAAAGGATTGCCATCAAATTTGGTATGCCATGTTGGGCGCGAAGGTTCCGGCATTGGGAGAGGTTCATCAATCTGAACAAGTTTATCAGCGGGAGCTAATTCACCAAGTAGCTGATTTGATGGGTTTGAATTTCCAGTCGATCAAAAAATAGATCCTAGATTGAGCTGTTGGGAATAATTTCCCAACAGCTTTATTAATAACCCTTATTGCTTCAATCTTTTCAAGAAGTAGATACTAGATCCCAAGCAAATCAATAAGCCTATGATTCCCATGGCCTTGATCCAATCGAAGAATAGTTCAGAGATATTGATATTGGGAGCAATAAAACCTAGCATCAATAATAAGACATTATAGCCTAGATATCCGATGGAATCCACGATATACATCAAGAAACCTATGTTCGCTTTATGCCGTGTGATGGCAATCATGCGTTCAAATACAGAGGTAGTTATGGTCAGGTAAGGTAGGTAGATTCCAAATCCTGTTATAACAATAAGCCAAAATGGATTCAGATGATCCACGCCCCAAAATCCGGCGAAAATCAAGAGGACAAAACCCAAGGCTATTGCAAAAATGCTGATAAAAAAAGCGTTGAAATTGCTCCTAATTAATACGAGACTTCCATTGATTCCTAATATCCCTAACGTAACCCAAATTTCCGTCTGTGAATAAGTTTGAGGTAAACTTATAAATCCTAAATATTTCCAAATTTCGGGGGCAAAGTCGGAACGAATTCCTCGCAATAAGGATGCACATAAGTACAATAAACTTATACTTAGGATGCCCGGCCATAATTGTTTGACAACTTGCAGTCGGTCACTTTGGGACATAGGTTCTCGTTCAGAGCGATCGGCAATTTCTTGTTGGCTAGGCTTTGGGATTTGCGTCAACATCCAAACAAAAAATAGCAAGGGAATGACATAAAGTAATCCGGCGAAAAAAGGCATCCATGTTTCGGATATGCCCCAGTTTAAGATATTGATACCCACGGATTTCGAAACGCCATCCGCGAGGATAAAGCTGGAGCCCAAGGCAGCGATGTATAATTCTGTATTTCTTTTACCCTCCAAATACCCCTGAATATAGCCAAAAATCATGCCAAGTGGCAATCCATTTAATACTAAGAAAAGTAAATTCCATGGCCTAGGAATCAAGCCGAAGCCTAATAAGGCGAATTCCGCAACGAGGATGCTAAGGATTATAGCACGTGCTCGTTTTTCCCAGGTAATGGACGAAACAAAAAAGATTCCGCACCATTTGGATAGCATGTAACCTGCAATTTGGGAGGAAATTAATATCGATTTCCAGTGGATGCCCAACCAGTATTGATCGACATATTGGCCAGCCGTAAAGGGTTTACGAAATCCATAGACACAGAAGTAACATCCAAATGCTGCAATCATCGACCAGGCCGGATGAAGTGCCCATTTGGAGGACCGATTTAATGCGATATTCATTTAAGCTGGCCCTCGATTAGTGTTAGGTATGCCGCTAGTGGACGAACCTCCATGTTGGGAACTTTGGCCAAATCGTCAAAGCGACGAAGTTGGACAGCATCCCGGTAATGGGTGTTTTGTTCAAATGCTTGGCATTCGGCTTCGCTCATGGGACCACCTTGTAAATTCAAACTCACAATCGACGGTTCACTAAGCATTCCAAAATACTCAGGTTCGCGTGTGCACAAATAGCGTTTAGCGGCCACGTGTAATTTCACGGGTTCGGCAACTGCCTCTTTGAAATATTTGCTTAAAAATCGATATCCAAGTTCTTCGTGAAGGTCATCGATTCCTTGCTCAGGAGCATCATCGGGTAATTGGTGTAACATGTGTCCTACATCATGAAGCAGACTTGCCACCACGACATTCGCTGAGCAACCTTCCTCCATGGCAAGATGAGCTGCTTGAAGGGCATGTTCCCCTTGTGTAACGGCTTCACCACCATATTCGGAATCCCCATTTTTTTCAAACAGCGAAATGATTTTTTCTACGACTAAATTTGGCATTTGAATCAAATAATTTCTTTAAATTAAGTCGGATATGGCTCAATAAAATCGGCCAAATTGTTATTTAAACGTAATTTTAAATGGGAATAATTATTTCGTAACATGGCAGAAATGATACAAATCCGTCGGGCAGAAAAAAGTGATGTACGTTCGGTGAAAGCACTCATAGACGAATTGGAAAAGTGGGATTCCGAAATGACAATTTTCGCCTCTATTTATGAGGAGTATTTAAAACAACCCAATACCTTCATGTATCTGGTTATTCATCCGAATGATGGTGTCGTGGCCTTTATTTCTTGTAAAGGGCAGCAATTATTGCATCATTTAGGCTGGGTTTACGAAATCCAGGAGTTAATTGTAACGGACGCGCATCGAGGCAAAGGTTACGGACGTCTTTTGGTCGATAAAATACGCGAAGAAGTTGAAATGCGAGGTGCTAAATCATTGGAGGTGACTTCCAACAAACGAAGATTGGAAGCCCATGCTTTTTATGAGGCTATAGGTTTTCGAAATTCGCATGAAAAGTTCACGATTTATTTTTAAGGTAGGCGAAGGGCAGTCTTCATTTTCATAAAGAGATCATAATTGTGGTAGATACCTGCAAATTCAGTCGCACCAGGCCCAAAGGCAAAAACAGGAATCATTTGACCCGTATGCCCTTTGGTCGTGAAGGCCGCATTCACTTCACCTGTTTTCATATTTCCCCCCATTAATGCCATGCCACCTGTTTCGTGATCGGCTGTTACGATAACTAATGTTTCCTTATTTTTTTTCGCGAATTCTAATATCCACCCGATACTCTTGTCGAAGTCAATCATTTCGGCAATCGCATAGGGAGCATCATTGGCATGTCCACCCCAATCAATTTGAGATCCCTCAATCATAACAAAAAAACCTTGTTTGTTTTTCGATAACAATTCGATGGCTTTTTGACTTGATTTCAGCAAAGCATCACCTCGTCCTTCAGACATCTTTATGGGATTTTCTTCCGCATATAAATTCACTAGTTTTCCTGAATGAACAGATTCCATGGCAGGAATATCACTTAAAACGTGGTAATTTTTTTTGCGTAAAGAATCTAATAAATTCGCTTTATCTTGGCGTTTTTCGAAATATTTACGCCCACCTCCAATGACCACCTCAACATCTGTTTTCAAAAAGTCTGCAGCAATTTCTTCGTGCATGGAACGCTTTTTTTGATGAGCAATAAAGGAGGAGGGAGTCGCGTCAGTGATATCGCAGGTGGATACAAGTCCGGTCGATAAGCCCTTACGCTCGGCGAGTTCTAATAGGCTTACACATGGTTTCTGAGTTGAGTCCAAACCAATGGCTCCATTGTAGGTTTGTTTACCAGTTGCGAAGGCAGTAGCGCCCGCCGCAGAATCTGTGACATAATTGTCGGATGCTTGATTACGATGGAATCCGATGACCTTGAATTGTTCTAGGTTTAATGTCCCATGATTGGCTGTCAAGCCCGCATAGATTTGGCTGACTCCCATACCATCCCCAACCATGAAAATGATGTTTTTAGGGGCTTGTTGGGCAACTACCTGATTGACTAAACAACAAATCAATATGGCGATCTTTTTCATTCGTATAGTTTTTGAATGTATTCCTGTGTGAATCCTGGGCTTGTGGTCATTCCCTTGCCACCAATTCCATTGATAATATGAATTACGCCGTCGACCGTTTTCGTAAATACATCTTCAACGCTACTTTGTAGATAATACCCGGCCCAAGAAGAATCTACTGTCCAGTCTGACAGGTGTAAGATTTTCTTGGCCTCATCTAACATCAGCTGATTGATCTCTGTCGAAATCTCAAATCCAAATTGAGATTGCTTGTGTACAGGTGCATATTCATGTGAATCCCCCAAAATAATCGATCCATCATCAGCCTGCTTAAATAGAATGTGTATGCCCGCTGCTTGCAATTTTTTTTGGTGGTCGGAAGCGGTCAGTTTTGAATAGGATGGGCAGGAATGAAAGCTTTCATACCGACGAATCGTTAGGCCTGTCAGAATATTTGATTTTAAAATTTTGGATTGCGGAGCAAGGCGCATCATTTGAAGCTTGCTTATTTTTAATTCATCTGCCGGGTAATGTTCGGGCATTAAAAATTGGGTGTCTCGTCCATTTGCAAGGATGATATGGTCTGCCCAAATGGTTTCATTTTTCGCCGTCACCAGTTTGGCAATTCCGCGCTTCTTCTCCACATCAATGACAGCCGTGTTTGGCATAAAATGTAGGTTCAGATTTCGTATCATAAACGTACGAACTCGATGTACCATCACTAATGGATTTAATGAGGCTTCTTCTGGTAAATACATTCCCCCCTTTACATAATCTTGTTGAAAATGTGGATTGCTCGATAAGCAATCTTTAGCCGAATACAGTCTATTTTCGTAGGAACGCTCATTGAATAAGGCGCTCATTTCCTCGAGCATCGTTAATTCTTGATCGTCGGACGCGAGGTACCAAGAACCTTGTTTAACCAATGAGATGTCGGTTTCCTCTTGAAGTTCTTTGTAAATTTTGAGGGATTTCCGACCGTAATCAAACCACTTATTTAGGGATTGGCCAGAGGGAACCGCCTGTCCAAAATTTCGGAAACTCGCCTCGAAGGGTACTTCATCTTTCTCAATTAGAAGGACCGTTTTATTCTTGCGTAATGCATGTAGTGCGCAGAAAGTACCGATGATTCCACCCCCTACAATAATCAAATCATATTTTTTACTTTTTATCATTTTCTATTATGTCGATTAAATCCGAGATCTTTTCTAATAATCCGTCATTCGGATAGGATACAAGTTGTTCACGGGTATGTGTCCCATTGCATACCCCCAAGGCAAGACGGACACCCGCATTTTTTCCAAACAAAAGGTCAACCGGGGTATCCCCGATGTTGATGACTTCTGATTTATCTTTGATGCCGGCCATTTTCATGGCATATTCAATCATGTCGGGAGCGGGTCTTCCTTTTCCGCCGACTTCATCCGGGGTAATGGATATATGAATTCCCTCTTTGTTTTGGAGATTGATGTAGTTGCCATTTAATGACTGTCCCCAGCCAAGTTTATCTAAAATGATATTGGCAACCTTGCGATAGAAACCTGTTGTCAGGGCAATGGTAATACCATGTTGATGTAAGTACGAAAACAACTCCAGGCACCCCTCTGTCGGATAGATAGGATTGGTTTTGTAATGATTCTCCAAAATTTCGGTGAAGTCGAGATAGGATTTTTGTGCATTGGGCTCAATCTGCTCAGAACCTTTTCCTAATTGTTCTTCCCATAACATGCGGAATACGAGCAGCTTGGCGTAGCCTTGTAGCGCTAGAATTCGCTCATCACTCGCTAAAAGTCCATTTTTGTCAGCGGCTAGCTTGAAGCAATGTTCCACTTCGTGTTGGTCCAGAACGGTCGTTCCAGCCATGTCTAAAATAACAAGTTTGATCGGCATCTTACATGGGATAGTCTACGAAGATCCACATTGCATATTATGTATCGATTAAGGGGATGTCATCAAATTATAAAGGATGGTTTTTGGTATTTTTTCCGGATTTTCTTCGCCTTAAAATGGATTTTTTTCACGGCTTAACAGCTACATAATCTTAGCCCATTTTTCTTAACGATTTGTTATCTAATCGCTCACTAAATCCTTATGTCACAGGTCTAGTTTTGTGCCAAATTAAATTCAAACAATTAATATGAACACACTTCTATTAAAAAAGAGCGCAAAAAAGGGCTTCTTGAAGTCGGCAGGACTTGTTTTGCTGTTTTTGCAATTAGGGACATCCCTAATGTATGGTCAAGCGCGCGCGGTGAAAGGCCGTGTGATTTCACAGGATGATCAATCGGTTATTCCTGGTGCCTCTATTCAGGTAAAAGGTTCCAATGTTGGAACGAACTCGAATGCGGATGGTAATTTTAGCATCAATGTTCCAGCAAATGGAATTTTGCAAATTTCCATGATTGGATTCGTTAAGAAAGAAGTTAATGTAGGAAGTCAATCAGAGATCACGATCACGTTGGCGACAGATACAAAACAATTACAAGAGGTTGTTGTAACGGCCTTGGGTATCAAAAAGGATGTCCGCAACATTGGTGTGGCGATTCAGTCGGTAGACGGTTCTGCAACCATCAAAGCGCGTGAGCCGAATGCGATCAACGCTTTGTCGGGTCGTGTAGCTGGTTTGACCATTGGTGCTCAACCCGAATTATTGCGCAAACCAAACATCTCATTGCGTGGTAGCTCTACGGTTTTATATGTAGTGGATGGTGTCCCTATCAACTCAGATACATGGAATATTTCACCGGATGATATCGAAACTTATTCGGTATTAAAAGGAGCATCTGCATCCGCTTTATATGGTTTCCGTGGAAAGAATGGTGCGATTTTAATCACCACAAAACGCGGATCGAAAGATAAGCGTGGATTCTCCGTAGAAGTAAATTCATCTACGCAAATACAAAGTGGCTTCTATGCGATTCCAGAGGTACAAGATGAGTACGGTCCTGGTGATCACGGGGTATATGCTTTTGGTGATGGTAAAGGGGGTGGATTAAATGACGGTGATTATGATGGTGGCTGGGGCCCTCGTTTTAATGGCCAATTGATTCCACAGTACGATTCTCCTGTGGATCCCGTAACAGGCGTTCGTCAAGGTACGCCTTGGATTGCACGTGGTAAGGATAACTTAAAGCGTTTTTTAGAGACGGGTATTTTATCAACAAATAATGTTTCCGTAGCAGCTACTGGTGAGAAATATAATTTACGTTTCTCTACATCGCATATTTATCAAAAGGGTATTGTTCCAAATACTCAATTGAATATGACGAACTTCAATATTACGGCGGATTATAAGTTCTCGAACAAATTAAAGTTTGAGTCGAACTTGCAATACAACCGTCAATACACACCTAATATTCCAGACGTTAACTATGGTCCTAACTCGATCATCTACAACATTGTGTATTGGGCAGGTGCCGACTGGAACATTGATGACATGCGTAATTATTGGCAAAAAGGGAAAGAGGGTATCCAGCAAATTTATGCGGAGTATCAGCGTTACAACAACCCCTATTTCATGTCGTATGAGTGGTTACGTTCACACTACAAAACAGACATTATTGGTCAAGCAGCTTTGCGTTACACCTTTAATGACAACTTGAATTTATTGGCTCGTACGCAAGTTACTACGTGGGATATGTTACGTACAGAGAAGTTCCCTTACTCAGCGGGTACGTATGGTCGTGATGAGCGTCGTGGGGATTACCGCGAAGACCGTCGTTCATTGTTTGAAAACAACACAGAATTGTTGTTGACATTTGACAAGGAAGTTTTACCGGGTTTCAGCACGAAGATCAACGCGGGTGCATCCCAACGTATTTTCCAATACAAATCAATTTTCGCAACAACGAATTACTTGAACGTTCCAGGTTTGTATAACTTCTCAAACTCGGCTAATCCAGTTCAAGTGGCGAACTTTGGATCTGACATGCAAGTGTTATCGGCGTATTATTCAGCTGACTTCTCATACAAGAAGTATTTGACAGTTTTTGCTACAGGACGTGCGGATAAGTTATCGACATTGCCAGCAGGAAAGAATACATTCTTCTATCCATCTTTCGGTGCGGTGACTGTTTTATCTGATTATGTAAATCTTCCAGAGACTATTTCATTCTTGAAATTCCGTGGATCATATGCGAACGTAAAAGATGGTTTGACTTCTTCAACCATTGATAACCGAATGGGTACATATTCAGGTGAAAACTATAACTCGCCATATGATGGTCCTTCTTACCAAAACAATACAGTTTACTCAACCGGTTTTTATTACAACAACCAAACGGGTGCGACATATGGTGATGGCTTGAGCAATCCAAATTTGAATCCATCGGAAACGTCTCAGACAGAATTTGGTATGGATTTACGCTTATTTAAAAACCGTATCGGTATTGATGCTGCGTATTTTATCTCGAATGATGGCCCTTCTATCTTCTCATTGCCAATTTCATCTACTTCTGGTTATACATCAGCCTTGGTGAATGGTATCAAAACACAGAAGAAAGGTTTAGAAATTTCAGTAACAGGAACCCCAATTCAAACAGCAGATTTCAGCTGGGATATCTTGGCGAATTATTCGACGTTTGAACAACGCCTTACGGATATTTATCCAGGAATCAACAGCCTAAATACCTTCTTGAAGGTGGGTGATCGTACGGATAAATTATATGGATCTGCATTCGTTCGTACACCGGATGGTAAGTTGATCAATACAGCTGCTGGTATTCCAGAAAGATTGACAGGTACGCAGTCCCAATATTTAGGAAACACGAACCCTGATTTCGTGTTCGGCTTAAACAACAAGTTTACGTATAAAAACGTAACCCTAAGCGCTTTGTTTGACGGCCGTATTGGTGGTGTTATTATCAACTATACGCAACAACAAGCCTATCGTGGTGGTCGTCATATTGGAACGACACAAGGTATTTTTGCTGCGGCTCGTCCTCAGGATGCTTTAGGTGTGAAAGCATTTGTGGGAGAAGGTGTTGTCGTAAGTAATGGGGTTGCTATTAAGTATGATGCAAATGGAAAAGTAACCAACTACTCTGAGTTGCAGTTTGCTCCGAATACAGTGAAAACGTATGTGCAGGATTATGTAGGTCGTTACTACAATACCAACGAAGGTAACTTAATGAGCCGTTCATTTGGTATGTTAAAAGAAGTTGTCGTAGGCGTTAAGTTGCCATCTAAATGGTTCGGTAAATACGTTTCAACGGCCAATGTATCTTTCGTAGGACGTAACTTGTTATACTTTGCAGAGAAAAAAGATATTGATTTATCTCAATACTTATCTGATGGTTCTTCGAGTCCACAAACTCCTTCGGTAAGAAGTTATGGTGTCAACTTAAACTTCACATTCTAATTCATTCATTATTCTTAAATGAAACATCCAATGAAAGTTAAAAATATAATTTTAGGTATGTTAGGTTTCGCTGTGCTTGCTTTAAGCAGTTGCGAGAAGACCTTTGATCAATTGGAAAAAGATTCCAATCGTGCCGTGCAAGTTCCTGCTTCGTTAGTCTTACAAGCAGTAGAATACAATGTCTTAAACGACAATGGACGTCCATTTTCAGCTGAAATGCGCTGGAATCAATTTTATTGCTCAAACTATAACTATTATGCTAATAATGAATATAGTTTAGGCCAAATGCCAAACCAGTACACAACACTAAAAAATGTTGTAAAAATGGAGGAAGAGGCAAAAAGAGCTGGCTTGGCAGATGTGAATGGTTATTCCGCTTTGGGTAAATTCTTCCGTGCTTATTTCTTTGATCAAATGTCGAAGCGTGTTGGTGATTTACCTATGACTGAAGCATTGAAAGGAATTGAGAACACGACTCCAAAGTATGATTCGCAAAAAGTTATTTATACCCAGATTTTGAAATGGTTAGATGATGCGAATACGGATTTGACGGCTTTAACTGTAAAAGGAGAGACAATCACAGGAGATTTCTATTTCAATGGCGATTTGAAAAAATGGCAGAAAGTAGTGAATGCCTATCGTTTACGTGTCTTGATTAGCTTATCGAAGAAGGATTCGGATACTGATTTAGGCGTAAAATCGAAGTTTGCTGAGATGGTAGGTAATCCCTCAAAATATCCTTTGCTCGGTTCAAATGCTGAATCTTTGCAATTTGTTTGGAATAGCTTCAACAAGTATCCTTCTAATCCAGATAACTTTGGTTTCGATGCGACTCGTCAAAATATGGCGTCGACCTACGTAGGATTTTTAACAAAGATCCAAGATCCACGTGTGATGGCCACTTGTGAGCCAGCAGGTTCTGAATTGAAAGCAGGTAAATTAGCCTCAGATTATACAGCTTATCGCGGAGCAGGCTCTGGTGATGATTTAGCTGATATGTCAAAGAATGCAGGTTTGTCAAACGGAGCGGGATATGCTCCAGGAATCTATTCTTTCCAAAACCGTGCACGTTACTACCAAAACTACGTAGGTGAAAATACATTCATCGTGGGTTATCCAGAATTGTGTTTCAACATCGCCGAAGGATATGCGCGCGGTTGGGCTTCAGGTTCAGCGGAAGATTGGTACAAGAAAGGGATCAAAGCATCTTTAGCTTTCTACGGAATTGTAGACGGAGCAAATACGATGACCTATTCAAAATCAGGTTCGAAAGATGCGGCTGAGTTAGTTAAGTACACTGTTAATTTTAACTTCGATACATATTATGCGCAGCCAGCGGTTCAATACGATGCAGCCAATGCTATTCAAGAAATTGTTTCTCAGAAATATGCGGCCTTCTTTATGAATTCGGGAATGGAAGCTTATTTCAACTGGAGAAGAACGGGATATCCTGTATTTTCAACAGGTCCAGGTAATGGTAACTCGGGACGTATTGCTTTGCGTTGGTTATATCCATCAACGGAGCGTACAGCAAATGCAACAAACTATACAGCAGCAATTTCGAGTCAGTATGCTGGGAAAGATGATATCAACGACCAAATGTGGTTGATTAAGTAATTACTAGTTTTCTAATGTTGATTAATGATTCTTTATCAAGTGGCAGGACTTTGTTCTGCCACTTTTTCTTTCTTAATTACACCAAAATTTCTTTACGACTTGAATCTGAAAGCGAATGAAAATAACCTATTCTACTTTCCTTCTCATCCTATATACTCTATCTTCTCGAGCACAGATTGCCGATAGTTTACAACGCAAAGTAAACCTACAAGGTGCTGTTAACTTTCGAGACTTAGGGGGTTATTCCACAAAAGATGGACATAAAGTGAAGTGGGGTCAAGTGTACCGATCCGCAGATATAAGTCGGTTAACCGATCAAGATTTACAAAAATTGCAAGCATTAAAGCTTGCCTTAGTTTGTGATTTACGCGGACCTTCGGAAATTAAAACAAGTCCAGACCGCATGCCGATAGGTGCGACGTATTTAAATCTTCCGGCGGGTAGTGAAAAACTCCCTTCGAGTTCAAGCTACGCGACTATGAACACGGACTTGCTAATCATGAGCATGTATTCAACGACCTCATTCTTAAAGGCCAAATACAAGCCGATGTTTGAGCAAATGCTCAAGTTACCAGTTGATAAATCAATGGTATTTCATTGTACTGCAGGAAAGGATCGCACAGGCATTGGAGCCGCATTGTTTTTGGCCGTATTGGGGGTAGACCGATCCATTATCATCGCCGACTATGAGGCAACGAATTACTATTGGAAAACTACTCAAGAAAAGATGACAGCCATGATGGTGAAGTCAGGAATGAATGAGTCGAAAGTCAAAGCTATGTTAGGAGCCAATCGAATGTATATCGAGACATTTCTGAACACCTTAGACAAACAATATGGAAGTGTTGACCAATTCTTTATTCGTGAACTTGGATTCGGGGCGGAGCAAATGGCCCAACTGAAATCAAGGTATTTAAGCAAGTAAATTTGTTTAACTAACTCTAAGGTAGCCTCACAAGGGCTACCTTTTTTTTGCCATTGTTAGTGATTTGTAATCCCATCATTGTCAAATCATTAAATCAACTTTAGCGCTAAATTATATCCCTTCATTTGGCTTATTTTTACTTTAATAATTCAATAATACCAATGACAGCTAAGTCGATTTTGTTCTTAACCGGCTCATTGAATCAAACTACCCAAATGCAGCAAATAGCCTCCTATTTGCCCGAATTTGAGTGTTATTTTAGCCAATTTTTTTCAGATAATCCCGTTATAGCTTCCGCGATTAAAATGGGTATTTTGGATAATACGGTGATGGGTCGGCCGCTCCGCCACAAGTCCGAGCAATACATGCAAGTGCATGGTATGAAAATGGACTATCAGGCGAAAGACCGAAAATATGATTTAGTGGTTTTTTGTTCGGATCTATTATTTCCCAAGAAGTTCGAAGGAACGAAAACAATATGGGTTCAAGAGGGAATGATTGACCCTTTTACTTCGATTAGTCGAATAATTCAAAAGCTCAAATTGCCACGATATTTAAGTATTGGAACATCACTTAATGGCACGTCTAACTTATGTGATATCTATTGTGCTGCTTCAGAAGGATACCGGGATTACATCATTAAGCACGGAACTGATGCAAACAAAGTGGTAGTAACGGGTATTCCAAACTATGACCATTTGGAAAAATTTCGCCAAAATAATTTTTCATATTGTGGCTATGTAATGGTAGCAACGTCGGATATGCGAGAGACTTTTCGGCCGGAGGATCGAATAGCATTTTTAAAATCCTGCGTTGAAATTGCTAATGGTCGGCAGCTACTTATCAAATTACATCCAAATGAACAAAAGGATAGGGCAATTCAAGAAATCAAGCTGACATGCCCTTCCGATACGTTGATTTATACCGATGGGAATACGCATGAAATGATTGCGAATTGCGAAGAGTTAATCACTCAGTATTCTACTGTGGTATATGCGGGATTAGCACTTCAGAAACCGGTGCATTCTTATTTTGATTTAACGGAATTAAATGCATTGCTTCCTATCCAAAATGGAGGGAGTTCTGCCAAACATATCGCATCAATTTGCCGTGATTATCTTCTCCATGAAGGCCCGAAAGATATGTATATCAATAAATTAAATCGTGAGCCTATATCTGAATTGGATTATGCAAACTGATTTATTCATATTTGTGCAAGCTCGAATGAGCTCAACTCGGTTACCCGGAAAGGTACTTAAATGGGTGCAAGATAAGCCAATTTTATTTCACCAACTTGACCGTATTAAATTAACCAAGTGGCCTTGTCAAATTGTCGTTATTACTTCTGATCAGCCTGAGGATGATTCACTTTCAGAAATTTGTGAACTAGAGGGATATCAAGTTTTTCGCGGCTCCTTGAATGATTTATTGGATCGTCATTATCAAGCTGCGATTCATTTTAAGGCCAAACACATTGTTAAAATTCCATCGGATTGTCCGCTAATTGATCCTGCCATCATTGACCGAGTGCTCGGATTTTATTTGTTTAATCGAGGCAAATATGATTATGTCAGCAATTTACATCCCCAGTCATATCCTGATGGGAATGATGTGGAAGTGATGAGCTTTGAGGCATTAGAAATAGCCTGGAAGGAAGCTAATAAACCATTGGAGCGCGAACATACTACCCCCTTTTTCTGGGAAAACGCGGGGCGTTTCAAGATTGGAAACGTGAAGTGGGAAACTGGCTTACGTTACGACATGAGCCATCGATTCACACTGGATTATGCAGAGGATTTGGCTTTTATAGAAACGATATACAATCGACTTTACCCAGTAAACCCGCAATTTTCACTGAAAGATATTTTGGATTTATTAACCTTCGAGCCATCCATCATGAAGATTAATCAATCACTCTTAGGGGTGAATTGGTATCGAAATCACCTAGGTGAATTAAAAACTATTTCCCCAAGTCAAACCAAACAAAAACATGACTGAAGATAAACGCAGCGAGCTTCAAGCATTCGCTTTAAAAGTGCGCGAACGCATTATACCCATGTCTACAGACGGAGGATGTTTTTTAGGCGCCTCCTTATCCGCGGTAGATGTATTAACCTATCTCTACAGCGAATTTTTGACCATTGATCAATCCACACTTAAAGACCCTAAGCGTGATTATTTGTTTTTATCGAAAGGGCATGATGTTCCCGCATTATATGGAATCTTTGCAGAATTAGGTTGGATTGAAAATAATCGTTTAGCAAATCACTTATCTACCTCAGACCATATTTATTGGCATCCGAATCGTGAAATTCCGGGTGTTGAGTTTCACGCCGGATCATTAGGTCAGCTTCCTGCTGTTTCCATTGGCGTAGCCATGGATCTAAAAATATCAAAAGCTGTGAACCGTGTCGTTTGTGTGATGGGAGATGGAGAATTAAACGAAGGGTCTTGTTGGGAAGCATTCTTGGTAGCAGCTGCGCATAAATTGACCAATTTGATTTTTGTAATTGATCGCAATCAATTCCAAGCCAACATGCCTACGGAAGAGCTCATTCCATTGGAGCCCTTGGTTGATAAATTTGAGGCTTTTGGAATGAAAACCCAACGTATCGATGGTCACAATTTTGACCAAATAGCTGAAGCATTTGAACAAACAAATAATAATCCTGGCCCGCATGTAATCATTTGTGATACCGTGCGCGGGAAAGGTTTGCCATCCATTGAGGCCCGTGCCGACCGCTGGTTTTGTAATTTCTCAGCTGGAGAAATAACAGAATTGTTGAATGAATTACATCAAAAAGGATCAGCTGTCATTACCGCTGAAACCATTGTAGCCCGCTAGTTAGACGATGAAGACATACGAAGAATTATTGAGAGATACTGCATTAGCTGATGAGCGATTTGTGGTGATGACAGCTGAGAACCGAGCACTTGTTCGCAATTTACCGAGTGTTTTGGGGGATCGATTTGTGGATACGGGTATTACGGAGCAAACTATGTTGGGCGCAGCTGCAGGACTAGCCTTACGCGGTCGTATTCCGGTCGTTCATGCACTTGCCGCATTTTTAACGATGCGCGCCTTTGAATTTACGCGTACATCTGTGGGAATAGCCAACTTACCTGTAAAGATGAGTAGTTTCATCCCAGGGGTTTTGTCGGACGGTAATGGTCCTACTCACCAAGCCATCGAAGATATTTCCATCATGCGTGGTATTCCCGGAATGGAAGTTTATGCTCCCGCTGATGCACAGGATTTAGTGGATATGTTGCCGACAATTTGGGCGACGCCCAATCCAAGTTATGTACGTATCAATACGCGCCCTGCGAAATACGACCACGCTCCTTACGAACATGGAAAAGCTGAGGTTATTGCGAAAGGGGATGACTTAACGATTGTTACGTATGGATTTATGTTTGAAGCGTCATTGGAAGCACAACGCAAATTAACGGAAAATGGATTTAGCGTAGGACTAATTAATTTTCGTTCCTTAAAGCCATTTGATGGGGAAGCGATTCGTTCATTAATTGGCCAAACCAAACAAATTATAAGTATTGAAGACCATTTTATTACTGGTGGATTATTCAGCATTTTAGCTGAATTTTTAGTGAAAGAAGGATTATCGATTCCTGTGCATCCCATTGGTTTTGATGCGAAATGGTTCAAACCCGCACGTTTACCGGAAGTTCTTGCCTATGAAGGTTTGGATGCTGAAGGTTTAGTTAAACGAATTACTCAATTGATATAATCATGAAAAATAAGGTTCAATTTAACGCGGAACTTCCGCAGATTCAAGAATCACAGTCGTTGTATGCGCGTGGTCTGCAAGTTCAACATCCGATTACCCAAACCTTGGCCAAAGGCCCTGGACAATTTTCCAAAGGCGTATCTCCAATTTATTTAAAGAAGGGGAAAGGCGCGCGCGTATGGGATGTGGATGGCAATGAATATATTGACTTTAATATGGGGATTGGTCCGCTTTCATTGGGATATTGCATTCCTGAAATCGATTCCGCAATCAAGGAGCAATTGGAAGATGGAATTACCTTTTCATTAATGCATCCCTTAGAAGTAGAAGTAGCAGAAAAAATTTCTCAAATCATTCCCAATGCGGAGGCTGTTAAATTCAGTAAAACAGGGGCCGATGTGACCTCTGCAGCTGTTCGTGTTGCGAGAGCGTTTACAGGCCGAGAATATGTATTTTGTTGTGGATATCACGGTTGGCATGACTGGTATATCGGAATCACGTCGCGAGGCAAAGGCATTCCGGAGTCTATCAAAAACTTAAGTTATACCTTCGCGTTTAATGATATTGAATCCATTAAAAATGCCTTGGATGAAACCGTAGCATGCGTGATTTTGGAGCCGTTCATTTTCGAGAAACCGCAGGAAGGGTTTTTACAAGAATTGGCTGAAATATGTCGTCAAAACGGAACCTTATTGATTTTTGATGAAATGTGGTCAGGCTTCCGAATTGCCTTAGGTGGAGCACAGGAGTTTTTTGGAGTAAAAGCAGATCTAGCTACATTTTCTAAAGCTTGTGCGAACGGCATGCCTATCGCGATATTAACGGGGCGAAAAGATGTCATGTCCTTATTTGATCACGATGTTTTCTCCTATACCACTTTCGGAGGAGAAGCACTTTCCTTAGCTGCCTGCCAAGCTACCATTCAATTCATGGAAGAGCATCAGGTATCTTCCGTATTAGCAGCGAAAGGCAAATTCATGCAAGATTCATATAATCAATTAGCGAAAGACTTAGGCATGTCGGATATTACAAGTTGTGTCGGATATCCTTGTCGGACGATGTTAACCTATGCCGCACCTGGTCAAGATGCCCTGGAGTTAAAAACCTTCATGCAACAGGAATTATTGCAAAAGGGCATTTTATGGGGAGGTTTTCACAACATGTGCTACAGCCATAGTCAAGAAGACATGGAGTATACATTGTCGGCCTATGCCGAAATACTCCCTCGACTAAAAGCTGCCATCGAATCAAATTCGGTGAAAAGCCAATTGAAAGGCGAGGTCTTAGAGGCCGTATTCAGAAAGATTAGTGACCATAATATTAAACCGAAAAATTAATGCAATTATTTGAATTGTCGGGGAAGGTTGCCTTGGTGACGGGAGCTTTGGGATTAATCGGCAAAGAACATTGTCGAGCTTTGGCTGAGGCTGGAGCTACTGTGATTGTGGCGGATATTATGGAAGAAAATTGTGAGGTATTTGCTCGAGAGCTTGGATCAAATTCTTACGGGATTGGTATGAACATTGCAGATGAAAATTCCGTTCAGGCGGCAGCTAGCCGGGTTTTAGTGCGTTCTGGAGGGGTTGATATTATAGTTAATAATGCCGCGATCAATGATCATTTTCAGGAGTCGGCGGATATTCTCGCGCAATCTGCCTTTGAAAATTATCCCGTCGCGATGTTTCAAAAATCTTGGGAGGTAAATGTGATGGGAATGTTTTTGGTTTGCCAACAATTCGGTAAGCAAATGTTGGCAAAAGGGGGGGGTAGTATTATCAACATTGCATCGACATATGGGATGGTCGGTCCTGACCAACAATTATACAAAAATGAAAAGGGGGAGCAATTGTTTTACAAGACGCCCGCTTACCCGACAACGAAAGGAGCCGTGATTAATTTTACCCGTTACCTAGCGGCCTATTGGGGTGATCAGGGAATACGCGTGAATACGCTTTCGCCGGGTGGGGTTGAAAATGGACAATCCGAATTTTTTCAACAAAATTATTCGGCGAAAACACCTTTGAAAAGAATGGCTAAGTCCACGGATTATGCAGGAGCTTTGGTATTTTTGGCGAGTGATGCGTCGGCTTATATGACTGGAGCGAATTTGGTAGTCGACGGAGGATTCACTTGTATTTAATTAAAAATGATGGAAGCACGATTAGCAGCAATTAAATTAGTTTTGACAGATTGCGACGGAGTATTGACGGATGGCGGCGTGTATTATGGGGAGCAAGGTGAGGTGTTAAAGAAATTTAATATTCGTGATGGTATGGGGGTGGAGCGTTTACGGAAATGGGCCTCGGTACCTACGGGAATAATTACAGGAGAAATGTCTCCTTCTGTTAAGCAAAGAGCTGCGAAATTAAATATTACGGAGTTGCATTTAGGAATTAAAGACAAAGAGCGTGTGCTTCTGGAAATCCTAGAACGTTTTTCCTTGAGTCCTGAACAGATTGCTTATATAGGGGATGATGTTAATGATCTTGTCGTTCGCCCATTTGTTGGGGTTTTCTTTTGCCCATCGGATGCATTACCGCAAGTGACGCAGCAAGCAGATATTGTTTTACAGTTACCGGGGGGATCCGGCTGTTTTCGAGAAATGGCGGAGTTAATTTTAGCCGCGAAAGGTATTAATTAGCGCTGTATTGTTTCATCCCGATAATCCCAATGACTATCAGTGTTAGGAAGAATAATTCCGTATAATTGGTCGCCTGTTTAAAGTACCAAACATCACATATTTTGATTAAAACCAATGAAACAGCTGTCCAAATAGCAATGGCTGTGGAAGTAGGAATGTCTTTCAATGCCACCGAGAGACAATAGATGTTCCCTCCGCCAAAAAACACATAGGCGATAAATGGAATTGAGGCGGCACCTAAATTTTCTTGGCTTGACCAAGCTGTTTTTAAGCTAGAAAAGCTCATGAATTTTAAGGCATAGGTCCAGCCAGTTTCAAATATGGCCGCAAGTATAAGGAATATCCAAGCTTTACTCATTTTTTGGTGTTTGTTCATCGAGCCGCTTAAATGTCCAACGATAAAATGCGTAGACATGCTGGGCAAAATAGTTTTTGGGAAATTCGTAATAAAGTCCCCATTTTACAGGTTTTTCTTTCGTTTCGTATAAAGTTCCAAATAGTTTATCCCAAATACTAAATTTCGTAGCGAAGTTAGCATGAAATACCTCTAGATGGTTGGCATGATGCCAAAGATGAAACTCGGGCCCGTTAAAAATGTATTTAAGTCGGCCAAAACTGAATTGTAAATTCGCATGAATAAACATGCCCCATAGCCCATCGATTAAGCCCTTAATAGGAACTACCACGGGATCGGCTCCCAAGATAAAAATGGGTAAAAATTCAATCGTTTGATTAATTATTATTTCCAAGGAATGAGAACGAGTTCCGGCAATCCAATCAACTTCTTGATTCGAATGATGTGCTTCATGAGTTCGCCATAAAATTTTATTGGCATGTTGCCAGCGATGGAACCAATAGATGTACAAGTCGTGGGTAACTAGGAAAAACAAAACCTGTAACCAAACTGGCCAAGACGTAATTTGGGGAAAACCATGCCATGCCGATGCATGTTGGATGGGCGTTATGATGTAATCGAAGATGAGAATCTTCAATAAAAAACTTTGAATGATCGTATACCCGATGACATCGGTCCAGAAGCCCTCTCTGAAAAAAGGAATTCCCCTACGATAGGGGAATTTCCTTTCTAAAAAAATGAGCAGTAATGTACCAATAACGAGAATGAAGGAACAGAGTTGTGTTGCCGACAACTGCATAGGAATTATAGTGTATCTACTAATCTACTTTCTGTTATATTAACTCGTAATTTCTTCATCGGCCCGATTTCGCTTTCATAGACAACTTTTACGCCATCGCCTAAAGCCGTTTCTGTGTCGCGTATGTCTTTTACCAAACGAACGAAACCTTGAGGTTCTACTGAAGCCGCGTGATCTGATCCCCACATGGCACGATCTAATGTAAAGTGGCGTTCCACAAATTGGGCACCAATGGCTACTGCTGAAACCGTTGTGCTTAATCCAGTTTCGTGGCCTGAGTAACCGATGATGTATTCAGGGTACATTTGTTGCAAGGTGTTGATCATACGCAAGTTTAATTCCTCTGGCTTACATGGATAAGCCGATGTAGCATGAGCAATCATTAATGGATAATCGCCATATTCACGAATTAATTCCACTGCAAATGTGATTTCATCAATACGTGACATACCTGTTGAAATCATAATCGGTCTACCTGTTTCACAAATTTTGCGGATAAGTGCATCATCAGTCAAAGATGCAGATGCCAATTTATACATGACAGGTTCGAATTGCTCCATGAAATCAACAGATGGCTCATCCCAAGCAGATGCGAACCAATCAATTCCCTTTGATTTGCAGTAATTATCTATTTCAGAATATTCTAAAATACCAAATTCTGTTTTGCGCTTGTAGTCGATGTAAGTCATTTTACCCCATGGAGTATCGCGAACAATTTCCCACTGATCTTTTGGTACGCAAATTTCCGGCGTTCTTTTTTGAAATTTCACGGCATCTACTTTTGCTTCAACGGCAGCATCAATTAATTGCTTGGCAGTTTCTAAAGATCCGTTGTGGTTGATTCCAATTTCAGCTATAATGTAGCAAGGCTTTCCGAGGCCAAGCTCTTTTCCTGTATTTAATTTAATTGTTTTCATGAATATTGATTAATAAATTTTAGGATTGATAATTTGTATATGTATTAGTAAATTTTCCATCAGGATATAAATCGATCAATGCATAACCGGGTTGGGTTTGTTGGTAATTTCCACTCCACCAAGCGCCACTGACAGCTCCATTGCAGCAATAGGTTACGCCATTGTATTCTACTCGATCTAATAAATGGATATGTCCACTGATGGCAAGTTTTATATTCGGGTACTTCAAGAACAAATCCTTTAATTGCGCAGCGTCTTCGTGCATCCATCTTCCTGGAATGTTCCATTGGTTTTTCTCGAATCGATTCCCATCAAAAAAGATACAAGCAGCTAAAATTGGAATATGCGATACAATCATGATGGGCTTAAATGAAGGTATGGCAGCTAGTTCATTGTTGAGCCAATCCATTTGCGCCTCATCAATTTTACCGGTATACCATTGTCCCTCGTGATTTGGGCTGATGCTATCTAGACTGATTAGATGCCAGTTTCCTAAATCTTTAGCATAGTAGCTTTGGGATTCTTTTAATTCATCGAGTGCCCATTTTTTACCATCTAAAATGGATTGTGGTGTTTCGTTTTTTACCCAGATATCATGGTTTCCCAGGGACTGTACGATAGGCGTTGAAAGTTCTTTCCCCACTACCTCATTCCAAAGTTTCCATTGCTTTTCAGCTACATTTCGTCCGCTCCTGTGCGCATCCATGATGGCATCGCCACTGTTGATAATTAAATCTGGTTTAACTGGCAAGCTTTGAATGTGATCAAGACATTTCGAAAAACCTTTTGCTGCGCCAATGAGTGGCATCATGTGTACATCGGTGATGTGGGCAATTCGAAAGGGCTTTTGAGGGGCTGAAGATTTGGCTTGACCTGTAAGTGGCAAACTAAGGGCTCCGGAAATAATTCCGAGTTGTTGTAGTAAGGCTCTTCTGTTCATCAATGAGCTTATATCATTCGATGCATAAAATTGCACATTACAATTAAACACGAGGTTTCCTGTAATTTATTGATATATTATCTTTCGTGCTTAATTGGTAATGATTTTTTAAAAGATGCAGAGGCTACAAAATTTTATTCGCAGCTTTTAACAATTCGATAATGTTAAAGTTTGAGCATTGTTGTATTTTTGAAAAATTCAATTGTGAACTTTTTATATCTTTAACTATGTTCGGACTCGATCCAACTCTCCTCTTTTTACTGTTCTTCTGTCTGTTTGCGGCCTGTGCTTTTGAATTTGTCAATGGCTTTCATGATACCGCGAATGCAGTAGCTACCGTTATTTATACGCACTCTTTAAAACCCACGCAAGCTGTGGTTTGGTCGGGTTTTATGAACTTTTTAGGCCTTTTAACAGGCGGGGTAGGTGTCACCATGAGTATTATTGGATTGCTCCCCACCGAGCTGCTCATTGATGCAAATGTCTACCATTCCATGGCGATGGCTTTAGCCTTATTAATTTCGGCTATTTTATGGAACTTGGGTACATGGTATTTGGGAATTCCCGCATCGAGTTCACATACATTGATTGGTTCAATCATCGGAATTGGCGTGGGTCACGCGCTTTTGCCGGAGAATTCGAATAAGGGAATTTCGGCGATCAATTGGGATAAAGCGATCGAAATTGGACAAGCCTTATTGCTATCACCAATTTTTGGTTTTGCATTAGCTATTATCTTAATGTATATCTTAAAGAAAACTGTTCAGAATAAAGATATTTTCAAAGAGCCTAAGAAATCGACACCTCCACCGATGTGGATTCGCGCAATTTTGGTAACGACCTGTACTTTGGTTTCCTTTTTCCACGGACGGAACGACGGTCAAAAAGGCATCGGTTTAGTCATGGTGATTTTAATCGCCTTTCTTCCAGGTTATTTCGCTGTAAATACGAATTTGAATCTTGTGGAAGTGAAAACGAGCTTGACGCAAGTAAGACAAATCGTTGCGAAGATTGATACCGTACCGTTATCTGAAAAGGAAGTAGAAAGTTATCATAAGGTGTTGAAAGCAAGCGACGAATTAAATTTAATCTTGGCGGACGGGTTGACCACTTCAAAATTATCCGTAGATCAAAAGTTTCAAATTCGTAAGGCGGCTTTAACAATCAATAAGAATGCCAAAAAATTGATTGAAAGCGAATCCGTTGCTTTGTCTGCAACAGACTTGAATACATTAAAAGTCGCAACCGCTGGCAAAAAAGCTCCATTTATTTCGTACGGAGCAAGTTCCTCTACAGGCTTGGCAGGAGTTACCGATTTCGCTCCGGCTTGGGTCATGTGGTTAGTAGCCCTTTCGTTGGGACTCGGAACAATGGTTGGTTGGAAGCGTATCGTCGTAACCATTGGCGAGAAAATTGGTAAGAACCATTTGACCTACGCGCAGGGTGCATCCGCAGAATTAATTGCCTCACTAACAATCGGATTAGCAACCGCTTACAAATGGCCTGTGAGTACCACACACGTGTTGTCATCGGGTATTGCAGGAACCATGGTGGCTAATCGTGGTATTAAAAATTTACAAGGGGGAACAGTGAAAAATATTGTGATGGCATGGGTATTAACCTTGCCGATTACCATTATTTTATCAGCGACTTTGTTCGTTTTCTTCCGCTGGATTACGGGATAGAAATTCATTATTTAGATATTATAAAGAGGCTTAAATCGTATTTGAGCCTCTTTTTTTATCTGGCTATTCGATGTTAACCATTCGGTTAAATTCTCTTAACAATTCCTTAACATTGTAGATAATGTTGCATGTTACCTTTGCAATCGTTAAAACAACCAATATAAAAAATGTACAATTTAAAAAAGTCAGCAATCGCGCTGATAATGATCATTTTAGCCGTTTTTGCATTTGATTCAAATGCGCAAATTACGACATCTACGGTTAGTGGAAAGGTGAAGGATAGTAAAGGAGAGGAGATTCCAGGGGCCAACGTTGTTTTAGTTCATACTCCGACAGGTACTCGTTACGGAGTGGCAACCCAATTAGATGGAAACTTTGTATTAGCAAATATGAACCCAGGTGGGCCATATACGTTAACTGTTTCGTTTGTGGGTTACCAAACTTTCAAAGCTGAAAATTTAAACTTAACGCTTGGCGTTAACCCCAATGTAAATGTGGTTATCTCGGAAGAGACAACTACCTTGACTGAGGTTGTCGTAAAAGCAGATAAAGGCGGTACACGTACCGGTTCGGTAACTACGATCAGCGAGACATCGATCAAAGCGGTTCCTACCTTGAATCGTAGCTTAACTGATATGACACGTCTTACGCCGCAAGGAAGTTCAAGCAACTCGTTTGCAGGGACCAACTTCCGTTATAACAACGTGACGGTCGATGGTACTATCAACAATGACGCGATTGGATTTAGCCCTTCATTAGGGGGTCAATCAGGTACTTCAGGTATGCCAGGTTCAAGTACTCGTACGAACCCTATTTCGTTGGATGCCATCCAAGACGTACAAGTTTATGTAGCACCTTATGACGTGAAAATCGGAAACTTTACGGGTGGTTCAATCAATGCGGTAACGCGTACGGGAACCAACCAAGTAAAAGGTTCCGTTTATGGGTATGGTCGTAATGCATTCTTAACGGGTCCAAACAACGCGGGTGATGGTGCATCTATTCCAAGTGGTTATTCTGATTATCAAACTGGTTTCCGTTTAGGCTTACCATTGATCAAGAACAAATTGTTCTTATTTACGAACGAAGAAATTACACGTCGCAACGAGCCACTTTTCTACAAAGCAGGCGACAAAGGTGGAATTATTGATGAAGCAACTGCGAATCAAATCTCATCTTTCGTGAATTCAAAATACGGATTTGATCCAGGCGCATTCGGCGATTATTCAATCTATTCGAAAAGCACGAAGTTCTTCAACCGTTTGGACTGGAACATTTCAGATAAGCACCAATTATCGATTCGTAACTCTTATGTAATTTCAGAGGCGACAAACTTAGAGCGCGATGCGGCCAACTTCCGTTTTGGTTCGATGGACTTTACACAACACAATCAAACAAACTCAACGGTTGCGGAATTAAAGAGTCACTTTGGTAGTGCATCAAACAGCTTGATTTTGGGATACTCAGATATCAGAGATTACCGTACGCCGTCTAGCTCAAATTTTGCTTTCCCACAAGTAGAGATTTCTGCGAATGGTGGAACAATTTTCTTAGGAAATGAACGTGAGGCGACGGTCTTTAACATGAAGCAAAAGACCTTTGAAATCACAGATAACTTTACTTGGTTCAAAGGTGATCATACGTTCTTAGTAGGTACGCACAACGAGCTTTACAACATCAATTATGGTTTTGTGAATGCTTGGAATGGTCGAATTGCTTATAAAAGCGTTGCCGACTTCCTTGCATCTAAT
>JBJTMZ010000002.1:0-8184 GCA_046073805.1 Aquirufa sp. | reverse complement strand
CCTACGCGGGTTTTATCTGGATAATAGACTCCAGCCACGTAATTGCCTTGGAGTGATTTTCCGGTGTATGTTTCTTCAAATGAACCTCTTTGCCCCATTCGACCATTTCCAAGCGAGAAAATGGATTCGGTAATTTCATTAAACTCCGGATGGAATTGATCTTCGATGATTTTCCATTCGTCTAATTTTAAGTACTGTTTCATGGGGCTATTAGGTCAATTATTTAATCAAACACAAAAATAGAATATTGTGTGTTTTTGTGATTTCTGTGCTACGCTGTTTCTTAAAATTGTAATAATTCAACTGCGTTCACTCCAATAAAATTGGGAATGATTTTGTCGGCCAGTTTTAGTGTTTCAGCATCACCTATTCCAATCGCTTTCATATTCCCTGCCTTCGCAGCCTCTACCCCTGCTTGTGCATCTTCAAATACAATACAATGTTCAGGAGATAACCCTAATCCTTCTGCTCCTTTTAGGAACACTTCTGGATCGGGTTTGCTCTTGCTTACTTTATTGCCATCAATAATTAAATCGAACCAGTCGATTAACCCCGTTTTTTGAAGAATGATTTCCGCATTTTTACTAGCGGAACCCAAGGCAATTTGATAACCTAATTCTTTGATTTGTGTCAGGAATGCCACAACGCCCGGAAGAATTTCACTTGGATTCATGTTGGAGATTAAACGCAGGTATTCCTCGTTTTTCTCTACGAGCCATTCGGACTTTTCGGCTTCGGTGGCTGAATAATTTGCCCAGGCTAAAATTTTATTTAAAGATTCTACACGGGAAACCCCTTTTAATTGTTCGTTTTGTTCTTCCGTTAATTCATAATTGAATTTCTTTCCGAGATTTTTCCAAGCCTGAAAGTGATAAATCGCTGTATCGACGAGAACTCCGTCTAAATCAAAGAGGCATGCCTTGTAATTCATGAGGTAAATTTTAGCTTTTCTTTAGTAAATGAAGAATCAAAATTATTACATTTACAGATGCCAAGAAAGGCTTTTTAGCTGTGCTAGGCTGTTTATTTTTAATTATGATCAAATTACGTCTTTCTGTTATTTTTCTTTTCGCGATACTTACATGTTCGCGTCAATTGTTTTCCCAATCGCCTATGTCTGTTAAAGCTACTTCTGAAAAATTCGTGGTCTATCAAATGATGTTTCATCTTTGGGGAAATAAGAAGACTGAATTAATTAGGAATGGTTCTTACACTCAAAACGGTGTAACTAAGTTTAAGGATGTTTCTGATGTGGCATTAAAAGCGCTACAAAAGAAAGGGATTACCCATTTGTATGCGACTGGATTGATCGAGCATGCGACGATGGAGGACTTTACAGCTTACGGATCTCCCTTGGATCACCCATCTGTCGTAAAGGGTCGTGCCGGTTCCCCTTTTGCGATCAAGGATTATTACGATGTCAATCCTTTTTTGGCCGATAATCCTGCGAAACGTATGGATGAATTTAAAGCGATGCTTAAGCGGATTCATGCCAATGGTCTTCAATTAATCATTGATTTTGTGCCGAATCACTTAGCAAGGCAATATCAATCGGACATGAAACCGAAGGGAGTGGTGGATTTTGGGGTGAATGACCAACAAGATGTTGCGTTTGATGTCAATAACAATTTTTATTATTTGCCAGGCACAAAATTTTCAGTACCTGAAGGAGTTCATCCCCCCGTGCCTGTGACGATACCTTATACAGAGGTTCCCGCAAAAGTGAGTGGAAATAATGTATTTTCATCTCAGCCCTCTATTCACGACTGGTTCGAAACGGTTAAATTGAATTATGGAATTGATTTTCAACGGAATAATGAAACCCATTTTGATCCGATACCTAATACATGGATTAAAATGCATCAGGTATTGGCTTATTGGACGGAATTGGGGGTTGATGGATTCCGTTGTGATATGGCAGAGATGGTTCCCGTTGAATTTTGGACCTATGCGATTGGCAAAATTAAAGCACAGAATCCTAAGGTAGTTTTTATTGCCGAAATCTACCAACCGGATAAATACCGGGATTATATATTTAAAGGTGGTTTTGATTACCTCTATGACAAAGTGGGTTTATATGATGGCGTCCGTCGGTTAATGGAGCAAAAACCCGAGGGAAATTGTGCGGATATCACCAAGGTTTGGCAACACGAATCGGGCGACTTTGCGAACCACATGCTTCGTTTTTTGGAGAATCACGATGAACATCGTTTGAATACGCCGGCTTTTGCTGCACAGAATTTTTGGTCGACGATACCGGGAATGGTGATTACGGCGGCATTACATGATGGTCCTTTGATGATTTACATGGGGCAAGAATTTGGGGAAAAGGCGAACGAAATTGAAGGATATAATGAAGCGGATGACCGAAGTTCGATGTTCGACTTTTGGCGGGTGGAAACCCATCAGCGTTGGATGAACGGTGGTAAGTTTGATGGAGGTCAATTAAGTGCAGAGGAGAAACAAGTTGATGCGTTCTATCAAGATTTATTTAAGCGTGTCACAAAATCAGAGGCAATTTCGAAAGGGGCATTTTTTGATCTGCAATATGCCCAAACGGAAACATATTCGCATCAAAAGGTTTATTCGTTTATTCGATATACTTCGAAGGAGCGTCTATTGATTGTATGTAATTTTGATTCACAAAGTGAGCATCAGTTTAACATTCAAATTCCCCAACTAGCAGTTGACATGATGGGTGTGAAGCAAATCAACCCACAATTAGTTCACGCCTATTTACCCCCTAATTCGACGGACAAGGCACAAGTGATTGGGAATAAAGTAATTATTCCTGCTAATTCTGCATTAATCATTCAATTATAATTTATGAAAAGCTTTACTAAACCTCGATTGTCGCTTGCCCAAATCTTTAACATGAGTGTGGGCTTTTTGGGAATTCAATTTGGCTTTGCGTTGCAAAATGGAAATGCCTCGAGGATACTTCAAAGTTTTGGTGCGGATGTGGAGCAGCTATCTTGGTTTTGGTTAGCCGCCCCATTAACTGGGATGATTGTTCAGCCGATTATTGGTTTCTATTCGGATCGGACATGGAATATTTTGGGTCGGCGTAAACCTTTCTTTTTAACCGGTGCCATTTTAGCGGCCTCTGCCCTATTCTTTTTCCCTCATGCGGGGGCTTTAGCCGGATTTATGCCACCTGTGATTGTAGGTGCTAGCATCATGATGATGATGGATGCCTCTTTCAATGTTTCGATGGAACCCTTTCGTGCCTTGGTAGCCGATAATCTTCCGGAAGAGCAAAATACCTTGGGCTTTTCGATTCAAACATTTTTGATTGGAATCGGAGCTGTAGCAGGTTCATGGTTGCCGTATATTTTGGGTGAATGGGCAGGTATTGCGAAAGATGCTGAACCAGGTCAGATCCCTGATAATGTTACCTATTCGTTTTACGTAGGTGGTACGGTATTTTTATTGGCCATTTTATGGACAATCGTTTCTACGAAGGAATATTCGCCTTCAGAACGTGAGGCGATGGGATTTCAAGAGGAAGGACAAGAAGACACCTTATTTTCCGTGTTTCGTTACATTCAAGAGATGCCTTTCACGATGCGTCAATTGGGAGTGGTACAATTTTTCTCTTGGTTTGGTTTATTTATGATGTGGGTATTCTCCACACCGGCTATTGCGCATCATGTCTTTAACGTGGCTTCAGATGATCACAGTTCAACGGGTTTTCAAGATGCGGGTAACTGGGTTGGAATTATGTTTGGCGTTTATAGTGCCGTTTCAGCTATTTATGCTGTGTTTTTACCTCAAATAGCTAATAAGATAGGTAATAAGGCAACTCACGCAGTTTCTTTGTTGGCCGGTGGTATCGGATTAATTTCCATTTATTATATTCACGATCAATATTTATTAATCGCGAGTATGGTAGGGGTTGGTATGGCTTGGGCAAGTATTTTGGCGATGCCATACGCTATTTTATCAGGTTCTATCCCTTTAGCCAAAATGGGAGTTTACATGGGTATATTTAATTTCTTTATCACGATTCCTCAAATTGTCAGCAGTATAATTGGTGGTCCTATTGTAAAACATGTTTTTGGCGGGGAGTCTATCTATGCGATTTTGACGGCTGGTGTTTTCTTATTAATGGCAGCCACAAGTGTCCTATGGATCAAAGAAAAATAGTTTTATCCTACCTTTTGTTGTGTGGCTTTTGTGTATTGGGTCAAAGTCCGAACAACAAAGACCTAGTTGTTATCGCTAAACAGTTTCTTGGTAAACCCTATCGAGGTAATATGCTTTCATCGGGTAATCCTGAACAGCTAAATACTTCACAAGAAGCTTTTGATTGTGTTACATTTATCGAACATAGTCTAGCCACCAAAATTTCTAATGGCGATCCGACCAAGTTGGTAAGCGCTTTGAAGCATGTACGCTACGTAGGGGACTCAGTTCAATATGAAAAGAGATATCATTATTTTTCGGATGCGATGCGGCACTTGGGTTTTCCCTTGATTCAAGATCCCCAACACCATTCCATTGCCACGAAGGACTTTAGTTTTCTTACTACTTATCTGAAAGATAAATCGAATAAGACCGTAAATATAGGTTTGTTAGCCATGCGAGAAAGTCAATTGAAAGCTGAAAAATTTGAATATACCACACTCACAGATTTACCTTATTTGTTACCATTGATTCAAGAGGGTGATTTGATTGGACTCGTAGGAAAAAAAGATCATTTAGACTTCCTACATACGGCCATAGCAATTAAGAAGGGTTCCCAAATATATCTTTTGCATGCTTCGCAGGAGAGAAAGAAGGTGGTTATTTCGGATCAAACATTGACAGATTACCTTAAATCCCATCATCAATTTATTGGTATTTCTGTATTTAGGCCTAAATTTAGTATATGAAAAAATACGACTTTGATCAGTTCATCGATCGCAAAAATACCTTTAGTTTTAAATGGGATAATGTAACGTATGGTAATCGGGATATATTACCCATGCCCGTTGCCGATATGGATTTCCCGGTAGCCGATGAGATTTTAGCGGCATTGGATAAGATTACAAATCATCAAATATTAGGTTATTCGATTGTTCCGGATGAATTACGGCATGAAGCACAAGCTAAAATTGCCCGTGATTATGGTTGGGAAACCGAATTGGATTGGCAAGTTTGGATACCGGGAATTGTGCCAGGCATCACTGCGGCTTGTGCTGCATTTTCCTCTCCGAACGACGGGATTCTAACTGCGGTTCCTGTTTATCACCCCTTTCATTTAGTTGCTGGATGGCTTGGACATCCGCTGCATACCTTCCCTATGATCGAAGAGTCGGGACGATGGACCTTTGATTTTGGGGCATTTGAAGAAGCGCTCAAAAAAGGTCCTAAGGTTTTCTTGTTCTGCAATCCACATAACCCAGGGGGAACTGTCTTTACTACGGAAGAGATTAAGCGGATTAAATCGTTGTGTCATCAATATGATTGTATGATTATATCAGACGAAATTCACGCTGATTTACTTATCGATTCCAAGGTCAAACATCAAACGATTCAGTCGGAGATTTCATTTTATGCTACCTCCAAAGCCTATAATACCGCCGGTTTAGGCGGCGCTGTGGCAATTATTCCAGATGCAACCATTCGTTCGGCATTTCAGAAAAAGAGCTTTGGTTTTTTTCCGATGCTTTCTCGGCATAGCATAGAGGTAATGTTAGCGACTTATCGGATGCCCTCGACTTGGATGGAAACGCTCCTTCCCTACTTGCGTGATAACCATGCGCATTTATTGACTCGAATGAATCAATTGCCAGGTATCAAAATGTTAGCACTAGAGGCTACGTATTTAGCTTGGATTGAATTTGATGCGTTGAAGCATGGAGATTTACAAAAGCGTCTATTTGAGGCGGGATTGCATGTGCTTCGTGGCGATCAGTTTTTAGGTGGAAATTTTATCCGACTTAATTTTGCTTGTCCGCGTGTGTCTCTGGACAAGGCAATTGATATCATTGAAAAGGTAGTTCATGAGGCTCGTTAAATTTATCGTTTTCATTTGTTTCATCTTGTGCTTGGGGGCAATATTCTATTTTGTCCAAAAGTTAGACGATGACACTGTAGCGGTTAATTTAGATGATCAATTGGTTGTTGCGTCGCAGGGGGACTCGTTGGCCCAACAAGTCGATTTGGATACCAATTATGTAAAGCAAGCAACAAGTCTTTCGACACTCTTTCAAGATTATGAAGCGCAGATGCGTGGCGATACGTTGGTATTAATGAAAGGAAATGCCATTGTTTTCACCGAATCTTTGTCGAAGGTAGTTGTCAGACAAATTCTTTTATCTGATTTAAATGAAAATGATGCTCCAGAGTGTTGGGTATTAGGCCTTAATTCGAATAATTCTTCAACTATACATGCCTACGAATATCAGTCGGGACATATCAATCGAATTAATTTTCCTAAATTGAAGGGTAGTCAAGCGTTTGGATATGTGGGCTCGGATTCGTTATTCTTTGACAAAACGGGTATCGTGCGTCAGTTTAATTATGAAAATGACCCTTACGCGGATTTATCAAGTGGAAAAAGAGCTTGTTATTACCAATTTGGCAAAGACCAAAGTTTTATATTAAAGAAAACCTTAGACCTAGAATAAATATGAAAACGAATTTACGTTCCCAACAATGGTTTGGAAAAACGGGTAAAGATGGATTTATCTATCGCGCTTGGATGAAAAATCAAGGTATTCCGGATGATTATTTCCAAGGAAAGCCTGTGATTGGGATTTGCAATACTTGGTCCGAATTAACACCTTGTAATGCGCATTTTCGTGAATTAGCTGAATTCGTCAAGAAAGGTATCATTGAGGCTGGAGGTTTTCCGGTCGAATTTCCCGTAATGTCCTTAGGAGAAACATTGATTAAACCTACCGCCATGTTATACCGGAATTTGGCGAGTATGGATGTGGAGGAATCCATTCGTGCCAATCCGATCGATGGAGTTGTCTTAATGTGTGGATGTGATAAGACTACTCCTTCCCTGGTTATGGGGGCATGTTCTGTCGATCTTCCTACCCTTGTGATTTCGGGTGGGCCAATGATGAAAGGAAAATTCAAGGGAAAAGAAATTGGTACTTCGGATGTGTGGCGTTTTGCGGAAGCCTACAAATTAGGTGAATTATCTCAAAAGGAATTTATTGAAGCGGAAGCTTGTATGGCACGTACGCCGGGGCATTGTGCGGTGATGGGTACTGCGTCAACCATGGCAACGATGGTGGAAGCCTTAGGATTAAGTTTGCCTCAAAATGCGGCAATTCCTGCGGCGGATGTACGTCGTAAGGTATTGGCCCAACATTCAGGAAGAAGAATTGTGGAGATGGTGAATGAGGACTTGAAAATGTCTAAGGTATTAACTCGGCAGGCATTTGAAAATGCGATTCGTGTCAATGCGGCGACAGGTGGGTCAACAAATTTTGTTATTCACCTTTTGGCCATCGCGGGTCGTATTGGTGTGGATTTGCATTTAGATGATTTTGATAAGTTTTCTTTGAATATTCCGTTGTTGGCCAATATCCAACCATCGGGAGCGCATTTCATGGAGGATTTGTATTATGCTGGTGGTTTGCCTGCTTTGATGAATCAGATGAAGGAACATTTGCATACTTCAAGTATTACGGTAAATGGAAAGACTGTCGGTGAAAATATTACGGATACACCTATCTATGATCCGAATATCATTTCGAGTTTTGATGAGCCATTTAAACCTGATTCGGGTATTGCCGTTGTTCGCGGCAATCTAGCACCGCAGGGCGCTGTTTTGAAGCCTTCAGCGGCATCACCGGAACTTTTTAAGCACCGCGGAAAAGCAGTTGTTTTTGAAAATATTGAGGATTACCATGCACGCATTGATACGCCTGAATTGGAAATTGATGAGACTTCGGTCATGGTCCTAAAAAATGTAGGACCGAAAGGTTATCCGGGTATGGCGGAAGTAGGTAATATGGGTATTCCGAAAAAGCTCTTAGAAAAGGGCGTGAAAGATATGGTTCGTATTTCGGATGGACGTATGAGTGGTACGGGTTTTGGTACCGTAATCTTGCATGTTTCGCCTGAATCAGCCGCTGGGGGACCCTTGAATTGGGTTCAAAATGGGGATTTTATCAGTCTGGATGTGGAAAGTCGGTCTATTCACTGGGAAGTCAGTGAGGATGAATTAGCCAAACG
>JBJTMZ010000001.1:0-3685 GCA_046073805.1 Aquirufa sp. | reverse complement strand
AAATAAACTCATTACCGCGATCGATGGAGAAAATGGATGGATGATGCGTCCAGCGATGATGGGTGGGACGGGTTCCCCGGAAACTTTGCCAGCTGACCAAGTTAAAATGGCTTCATCGCAAAAGTATGTGGGATCAACTTTGTTGATTGCTCAAAAAGAAGGTGCGAAAATTGACTTGGAGAGTAAGGAGAAATTAGATGGAGCTGATGTCTATCTTTTAAAGGTGACGAAAGCCAATGGAGAACAGTCACAAGTTTATGTATCCGCTTTAACTTACTTTATTGTAAAAACGTCAGGTAAAGTTAAGGCGAATGGCCAGGAAATAGATACTGAGGTGAATTTCTCCAATTACAAGGCTGTTGATGGTTTATACTTTCCATTCACGATTGAAACAGCTAGCCCAATGGGTGGTATGATGACGGTCGAAACATCCGCAGTTGAGTTGAACGCGAAATTGGATCCTAGCATATTTGCAAAACCAACAAAATAGATCTTTCCAAATAATGGAGAAGGGGGCATTTCTAGCCCCCTTTTTTATTGCCTAAGTATTTGTAATTTTGAGCCTATGAAGCAATTTATTTGTGCAGTTTGTGTTTGTTTGACTTTTTGGTCATGCCAACCAGATTCCGGCGTCGAGCCTAAAACAAAGTCTGAAATCTTATTGAGTACCACTTGGATGATTCAAGAGGTTACCGCTAGCGGCTATTTGAATGGAACGGTATATCAACGAGGTAGAACCGCTGAAGGGTCTCAATATGATATGTCAAAAGTTCGTTTGACATTTAAGGCTGACGGCACTTGTACAGCAATTGATAACACGGGGAATAATACAGCATCTGGGAAGTGGAAACTTGTCAATAATGACTCGCAATTACAAATCTCTGAAACCAATTACTTTGTGCTAGATGGAATAGGGGATATCAATAGTCTTTTGAAAACTGAATTTATCTTCTCGGGATCACGAACGTATAAGTCGACCTACGTCAATGCCACCGTTCACATGATTCCAGCCTCCTAAGGTAAAAAGGTATTGATGTGGTTTCTTGCCATGTAAATAGCTTTTTGAACATCCTCCTCGGAACCTTCAAAAGCTTTGTCTTCGACTTCAATGACAATCGGCCCCCGATAGCGAACATCATGCAATGCGCTGATGAATTTGCCCCATTGAATATCTCCCAATCCCGGTAATTTAGGGGAATGGTATTCCAATGGATTGGCCATGATACCCACCCGGTTGAGCTTGTCAGTATATACTTTCACATCCTTAAGATGAATGTGATGTAGTTTATCTGCATAGTGATAAATAGGGTACAAATAATCCATGTGTTGCCAAACCATGTGGGATGGATCGTAATTCAAGCCGAAATTCGACGATGGAATGATGGAGAATAATTCATCCCAAATTTTTGGGGTAGTCATCAGGTTTTTTCCACCTGGCCATTCGTCATCCGTGAAAAACATCGGGCAATTTTCGATTCCAATTTTGATGTTCAAGGAATCTGCTAATGCGATAATTTCCGGCCAAACTTCTTTGAATTTATCAATGTTGTAAGCAATGTTTTTGGTGTAATCGCGCCCGATGAATGTATTGACAACGGGGATTTCTAGCGCAGCAGCGGCTTTAATCACCTTTTTTATGTGTTCGCGGTAAAAGCTCGCCTGCTCTTCGTTGGGGTCCATGGGATTGGGATAATAACCCAATGCCGAAATTTTAACGGGATGTTGTTTGAGAAAGGTTTTAAGATTTAGTAGACCCAAGGAGTCTAATTGGTCTACAGCAATATGACTTACGCCGGCATAGCGGCGCGTATCACTGTTTTGGGATGGCCAACACATTACTTCGACGCAAGCGAACCGCGCGCGGTGTGCAAAGTCCAAAACCTGCTCCAAATTTAAATTGGGCAGAATTGCTGAGGCAAAACCTAATTCTAGCATCTTATTTCTTTTCTAAAAGGTAGTAAATCGCAAAGGAAAATGAAGCAATCCAAAGGCCTACAGCCTCTCGGGCTAATTCCTGATTCATCGTTTTCATCGCCAAGCCATCCGTCATAAATCCTTCCCAAGCCGTCATTTCAACCCATAATTGAATTCCCGCCATGGTCGATAAAACAAATAAAACGGCTACTAATTCTTTGTTGACAAATCCACGAAATGCCTGAAAAGATACATACACAGCTGTTCCGTAAATCGGAACCCATAAGATCGGATCCGGATCATTGAATTGCCAGTAGGTGAAAAGTAGAAATATGATGGTAAATAAAATTCCAATCATGGAGATCGCTTGTTTCGTTTTCATCGTTCTATGGACATAGGTTTGCTACAGCTTCTTTTGCTCCTGGGTATTTTAGTTTTTTGGCTTGCTGGAGCGAAAAACAAGCTTTTTCTTGTTGGCCTACTTTAAAATAGCTCAATCCCATCGCATAAAAAGCTTTGCCAAAGCTAGGGTCAATCTTCACACTGGCCTCAAAATCCTGGTTGGCCTTTTCAAATTTTTCTTGTTGGAAATATATATTCCCTCGATTATACAGGGCATTAATTTCTTTCGGATTTTTAGCCAGGCATTGACTGAAGTCTTGTAATGCAGCTACTGGATTTCCAAGGGCTGCTTGAATGATTCCGCGTTGTAAATAATTCGCGCTTGAATCGGGTTGCAATTGAATCGCTTTTTCGGTAGGCGCGAGGGCTTCTTTCCAGCGTCCTTGCTCCATTTCAAGGGCACCTAGATTTAATTGGGCCGTGTAAAGGGAGGGTTTTAATTCGATTGCCTTTTGGTAATTGCCTCGCGCTTCCGTCCAGTTTTTCTCTTGAAAGGCGATGACGCCTTGGAGATTATAGGCTTCAGCTAAACCGGGATTGGCTTCTAGGGCTTTTTTAATGGCTTCCTTGGCGGATACACTTTCCCCTTTTTTTAAGCGATTTTTCGCTTCTTCGAGCCATGAATCTGCGCTGGAGGAGCAGGAGAGGAGGATTAGCCAACAAGCAAAAAAGGAAAGAATTCGCATAGTCTTAATTTGAAATTAAAGTTAAGGGGTATTCGTAAAATATTGGCATATATTTTGAAAAAACCGCAGATTTTGTCATCTTTGCATCGGCAAATTACCAGCTCCCGCTGAATCCTCCAGGTCGTGAAAGAAGCAAAGGTAGGTTGGTTGTAGCGGTGAATTTGCCATTTTTTTTTGCTCTTTTTTTTTAATCCTTCCCTATGAAATTTTTTATCGACACGGCTAATCTAGCCCACATCAAAGAAGCACAAGATTTAGGCGTTTTGGACGGTGTTACAACGAATCCCTCATTGATGGCCAAAGAAGGCATTAGTGGAAAGGATAACGTGTTACGTCACTCAAAGCGATATGTGATTTAGTGGATGGCGATGTGTCCGCCGAGGTTATCGCGACGGATTTTGAAGGGATGATTCGGGAAGGAGAAGAATTAGCTGAACTAGATGATAAAATTGTTGTTAAGATTCCGATGATTAAGGACGGAATTAAGGCACTTAAGTATTTCTCATCACGTGGGATTAAGACCAATTGTACATTGGTTTTTTCTGCAGGACAAGCTCTTTTGGCTGCGAAGGCGGGTGCAACGTATGTTTCTCCCTTCATCGGTCGTCTAGACGATATTTCATTTGATGGGATGGATTTGATCGATCAAATCCGTGTCATTTACGATAATTATGAATTTGATA